>DAIRSP010000005.1:0-46564 GCA_036804365.1 Neptunomonas sp.
ATATACCTAAAGACACAAAAAACTATAGGGATGTATCCTCTATCGGTCATCACGGCAATGGTGATGTTGAGTTTTCTGTGGCATCTGAAGATGAGTTTGAAGAAATGAAAGAGTTCATTTCAAAGGCATATAATAAGGTAGGTGGATAGTACTCTGTTTGTCATTTACCGAGTATCGATAAATGACAAACTCTAGCAGCCTGTTTAATTACGTTTTGATAACAGCGCTTTTTCATCAGCGAGTTGTTTAGCTAAATATTCTTCATAAGTGCCTTGGAAATCGATCACTTCTTTATCTTTTATTTCGATGACACGCGTGGCGAGTGATGATACGAATTCGCGGTCGTGACTGACGAAAATCAACGTTCCGGGATAATGCTCCAGCGCCATGTTCAATGCTTCAATCGCTTCCATATCCAAGTGGTTTGTAGGCTCATCCATGATCAGTACGTTGCAGTCGGTCATCATGAGCTTGCCGAACAGAAGGCGGTTTTTCTCACCACCTGAACAGACTTTGGCTTTCTTGTTGTAGTCATCTGCGGTGAACAGCAAACGGCCTAACGTTGAGCGAACAATTTGATCGCTGTGATTAGGTTTACGCCATTGGCTCATCCAATCAAACAGATTAAGGTCGTTATTGAAGTCAGCCGTGCTGTCTTGTGGACAGTAGCCAATCGTGGCATTTTCTGCCCATTTGATGATGCCTTGTTGCGGTTGTAGTTCACCCAGTAGGCAACGCAGGAAGGTGGTTTTACCGACCCCGTTTTCCCCGATGATGGCTAAACGGCTGCCAGCATCTAACAGCATATTGCCTTTGCTAAAGAGTGTTTCACCATCAAAACCGTGGCCGAAGTTTTCAATTTCGATCGCTTGGCGGAAAAGTTTTTTATCTTGGTTAAAGCGAATAAATGGGTTCATTCGGCTAGAAGGTTTAACTTCTTCTAACTTGATTTTATCAATCTGCTTAGCGCGAGAGGTAGCCTGTTTAGCTTTAGATGCGTTTGCCGAGAAGCGGCTGACGAACTGCTGCAGATCTGCAATCTGAGCACTTTTCTTGGCGTTTTCAGAGAGTAAGCGCTCTTGCACTTGGGTCGCAGCGAGCATGAAGTCGTCGTAGTTGCCTGGGTAAACGCGTAACTCGCCATAGTCGATGTCAGCCATGTGAGTACAGACTGCGTTGAGGAAATGGCGGTCATGCGAAATGATAACCATCGTACTTTTACGTTCGTTAAGAATATTTTCCAACCAACGGATGGTGTTGATATCTAAGTTGTTGGTCGGTTCATCTAATAGCAAAATATCAGGATCAGAGAAGAGGGCTTGAGCCAGTAGCACACGCAACTTCCAGCCCGGAGCCACTTCGCTCATCGGCCCGAAGTGAAACTCCTGTTCGATACCAGCACCGATTAAGATCTCTTGTGCACGGCTTTCTGCGCTGTAACCATCCATCTCAGCAAACAGCACTTCAAGCTCAGCGACCTTCATGCCGTCATCTTCTGACATCTCGGGTAGTGAGTAGATGCGATCGCGTTCTTGCTTTACTTCCCACAGCTCTTTATGGCCCATAATCACGGTGTCAACGACACTGTATTGCTCGAAGGCAAACTGGTCTTGATGTAACTTACCAACACGTTCATTCGGCGAAATAGAGACGTTGCCGGAGGTCGGTACGAGGCTGCCGTCCAGTATCTTCATAAATGTGGATTTACCGCAGCCATTTGCCCCGATTAAACCGTAACGATTACCATCGCCAAATTTAACAGAGATGTTTTCAAATAGCGGCTTTGAGCCAAATTGCATGGTGATATTAGCGGTAGAAATCAAGGTGTTTTTCCTGAACTGGGGGCGCGTTAAAAAAATGCTGCATAGCGGAAGCGTACTATATAGTAATATCCGCTGAATCAAAGTGAATATTTATAATTAAGGTAGATGCGTGAAATTAGGTCGACGTTTGCAGCAATTAAGTGATCATGTGTCGCGCCCATATACGCATATTTGGGATTGCTGTTGCGATCATGGTTTATTAGGGATGGACCTTCTGCAGCGTAAAATGGCAGATACGGTCCATTTCGTAGACATTGTTCCAAGCTTAATGGCGCAGGTCGAGACACAGCTCCATCTTCATTTCCCTGGCGAGTCGTCTAATTGGTGTATCTATTGTATGGATGTGGCGCATGCTCCTTTTGTGCTAGATAGTCAACATGATCTCGATATCTTAATTATCATTGCCGGGGTAGGGGGGGATCTTATGGTCGAGTTGCTTAAAGCCATTTCGGCCAAGTATCCCGACATAGCGTGTGAGTTTTTGCTCTGCCCTGTGCATCATCAGAACAAGGTGCGTCAAACGCTGATCGATCTGGAGTTTGGTTTATTAGCCGAAACGCTGGTGGAAGAAAATGGTCGCTATTATGAAATATTGCATGTGACTAAGTCTGCTTATCAACCCCTCTCATTGATTGGCTCCCAGATGTGGGATTTAAGCCGCCAACAGGATCAGAATTATCTAGCGAAAGTCGTTCAACATTACCAGCGCAAGGCGTTGCGTTCGGAGCTTGAGCAAAGAGCATTAGAGGCCTATCTCGCTTTGAAACAGACGGCTGAGAAGCAGGAAAGTCAGAGTAGAAGTTCAGCTAATCTGTTAGTATGAGGCAGATACGTTAATTTCTCCTACATACTATACGGTGCGCTATGAAACTATTGGTTCGCAATCTTGCCCGCTCTACCACAGAAGCAGAACTAAGATCGATGTTTGAAGCCCATGGAGCCGTTCAATCCTGTACGTTAGTGGTTGATAAAGAGACGGGGGAGTCTAAAGGTTTTGGTTTTGTTGAGATGCCAAAACCGGGTGAGGCAAAAGCCGCGACTAAAACACTGAATAACAATACCGTTGCGGGCAATGTTATTCGCGTGAAAAAAGCTCAGGTATAACAGCTCTAGGTTCAGGCTGCTTTAATCTGAGCAGCCTGTGCACTAGAGCAATGCATAGCCGTGACCCGTATAGCTGATTGATCATGGCTCAGTTGCAGCGCTTGTGCCGCTTGGTGTTCAATTAATATATCTCCGCTCACAGAAACGAGAGCTGGCGCTAATATCACTCTAAAGTTTTCTAACTGACGGTTGCTGATAAGATACATACCGGCTTGTTCAGGTAGATGACTAACAGTCACGACCTTGCCTGCCACACTTTCTTTGACACTTTTGATCTGATCAATCTCCGCTTGCACCGATGGGCCTCCGTCAAACAGGTCAACATAACCTGTAAATTGGAACCCCTCTTTTTTAAGCATATGCAACGCAGGTGCAGAGGAGTTATGAGGCTTGCCGATAACATTTCTGGCTTCCTCAGGAAGTAGGTCAATGTAGATAGGGTATTTAGGCATCATGTCGGAAATAAATTGTGAGCCTTTTAATGCAGCTGTATTGACGGCATCTTGGAACTCAATGCCAAAAAATGGCTTACCCAGATTTTCCCATAAAGGTGAGCGACCCTCTTCATCCTGCCAGCCTCTTAACTCAGCAATAATTTGATTACCAAAAAGCTCAGGAAAGTCAGCCATCGCTAAAAATCGAGAGCGAGAGAGAAACTGTCCAATACCCGGTTTACGATATTCGGGTAGTAAATATAGCGAACCAATCTCGGTCGCACCGGTATAGTCATTTACCATACTTAATACACGGGTTTGACGAATCATTGAGAGATCAGAACTGCTGCTCACCAGTGTCGAAATTTTGTAGGAGTAAAAAGGCTTGCTTAAGCCAACGCCGGTATAGATGGCGGTTGTACCGGCAATATGCCCAGTTTTACTGTCTTCCAGCACCATAAAGTAGGTACTGCTAGGGGATTCTGATCGAGAACGAGAAAATGCTTGTGTTGATGCGGCAATTTTTTCCATCCATGCTTTTTCATTTGCCGGCATGGAGGTCATGCCTTTGCCGACAACATGAGATATGTGCATTAGATCATCAAGATCACTGGCTCTGCAGGGGCGAATAATCAACATGATGAACTCTCTTATTTTGATGGAAGTTAAATAAATTCTACGCTTTCAGCCGCGAAATGAGCTGTCTATTTATTGGGATAAATGTGGATTTAATGCGGAATTCCTCTTTTTTTGCCGAATAAAATTCTGTTTAAAAAAGTCATGGAATCTTTTCAAAATACTATAATATAAGGCGTTGAGTCGTTGATGGTTGATTAGAGTAGAGAGTGTCATGATCTTAGATAGAATTAATCGAAAGATTCTTTCGATATTGCAAAGCCAAGCACGTATCACCAATCAGACGTTGGCGGATCAAGTCGGCTTATCGCCTAGCTCCTGCTTAAATCGTGTTAAAAAGTTGGAAGATGAAAAGCTTGTTGGGCCGTATGTAGCGATTTTAAACTTACCTAAACTTTGTCGAAGTGTGACTGTGATCGCTACCGTGAGTCTTAAGGATCAGAGTACCGAGGCGTTTCGGTTGTTTAAGTCTGTCGCCGCGGAGATACCTGAAGTGGTTGAGTGCCATACGGTCAGTGGAGTGTTTGATTTCTACTTGCGGATTGTTTCACCTGATATGGTGCGCTACAACGAAATTAATGACCGATTGCTTGATGTATTGCCTGGCTTAGTGAATATCAGTAGTCACGTAGTACTAGAAACTTCCAAGCCATTCAGAGGCTATCCACTGGATGCGCTTTTAGAGAAAGGTGAGTAAAAAAATGCCGAGCAAGGCTCGGCAAAATGCACTAACTCTCTTAGGTCAATTAGTTTTAGACGCGTTGGAACGGATAAACCGAACCTAGTTGTAAAATTTGTGTGAGTTCATCCAACGCTGCTCTAGATTCAATAAGTAGAGCAGGGTCAGCCAACTCTGCTTCGGTGAGCTGATCTCGATAGTGGCGTTCAACCCACTGAGTAAGAACGGGATAAAGCGTATCACTCATCAATGCATGTTGGTTGCATGCTGCCTTTTCTGCATCATTCATAACCACACGCAAACGCAGACAAGCAGGGCCGCCGCCGTTGCTCATGCTCTGTTTTAGGTCAAACACTTTGAGCTCATTGATTGGCGAATCGCCATCACGCAGCTCACATAAGTACTCCCAAACCGCTGGAATTTGTTTGCACTCTTCAGGAATAACCAAAATTGTTTGGTCTCCCAATGAGAGCAACTGACTATTAAACAGATAGCTTTTAACGGCTTGTTCAACCGAGACACGGGTGCTTGGAACTTCAATGACATTGAAACGCTGCAGCATCGAATTTTTGAGTTGTTGAATAACATCAGCTTGATTTAAAAAGGCTTCTTCGTGGCAGAAGAGCAAGTCACGGTTACCTACAGCAATAACGTCGTTATGGAAAACGCCCTGATCTATAACATGAGGATTTTGTTGCGCATACACAACATGCGAGCTTTGAAGCCCGTGTAGTCTCGCAACAGCAACCGACGCTTCATAGGTATGACGTGCAGGGTAACGCACCGGTGCAGGTTTGCTCGAATCAAACGCATAGCGACCAAAAACAAAGAACTCTACACCTTGATCACCATAGTTATGGCAAAAGCGCGTGTGGTTTGCGGCACCTTCATCGCCAAAGTGTTCAACGCCTGGCAAGGCTGCGTGATGAGCAAAGTGGCGCTCATCATTAAATGTTGCTTGAAGGATGCGTCCCGTTACTTCGTGTTCAATAGAACGATGGAACTTATTAGTTAAGTTCGCTGGAGTAAAATGGATCTTACCATCGCTAGTATCTGCGCTCGGAGACACGGTTGCCGCATTGGCCGTCCACATGCTAGATGCTGAGCAGCAGGCCGCGAGTACACGAGGCGCTTGATGCTGCGCAGCGGCTAGCACGCTGGCATCAGAACCACTGAATCCCAAACGTCGAAGGGTAAAAATATCTGGGCGCTCTTGAGGCGCAAGCACACCTTGGGTAAAACCAAGGTCATGCAATGCTTTCATCTTTGCCAGCCCTTGTAAGGCGGCTTGCTTGGGGTTTGATGCCTGAGTGGAGTTCTTCTCAGAGGCGACATTACCAAACGACAGGCCCGCATAGTTATGCGTTGGGCCGACTAAACCGTCGAAGTTCGCTTCTACTGTATTTTGAGTCATCGGGTTTTGTACCTCAGTTAAGCGTTAAACCAGGCGATAGCGTGTCTGGCATTTGCAGATGGTCAGCTTCGATACCTGCAACAGGGTACGCACAGTAATCAGCAGCATAATAAGCGCTGGCACGATGGTTACCACTGGCACCGATACCACCAAAAGGCGCTGCACTGCTTGCACCGGTTAATTGCTTGTTCCAGTTCACGATACCTGCTCGGATATGGCGGTAAAAGTGATCAAACTTGTCAGCGTTATCACTAAAGAGGCCAGCAGATAGACCAAACTGAGTCGCATTAGCTTGTTTGATGGCATCATCAAATTCGGTATAGCGAATCACTTTGAGTAAGGGGCCAAAGTGCTCTTCATCAGGCATATCAACCCCAGTGACATCGATAAGCCCTGGAGATACAAGGCCGGTGCCAGGCTGTAGTTTTTTCATGGTAACGATGGATTTCGCACCGCTATCAAGCAGTGACTGTTGTGCTTGTAACATGCCATCGGCCGCCGCTTCAGAGATTAAACTTCCCATAAAAGGAGCGGGCTCTTCAAACTGCGAGCCGACTTTAATCTGCTGAACCGCAGCGCTTAATTGTTCTAGGTATGCGTCGCCGGTAGCATTCATAGGTACAAACAAGCGACGTGCACAGGTACAACGTTGGCCTGAGGTGATGTAAGCAGACTGAATAGTTTCATGAACAGCTGCTTTGATATCGCTAATCTCATCAATGATCAGAGGGTTGTTGCCGCCCATTTCAAGTGCCAAAATTTTTCCAGGATGACCTGCAAATTGTTCGTGCAGCAAATGTCCAGTTCTTGAGCTACCTGTGAAAAATAGACCATCAATATCACTATTCGCTGCAAGTGCGATACCGGTTTCCTTTTCGCCTTGTACTAGGTTGAGGACACCTGCAGGTAAACCCGATTTTTCCCACAACGAAACCATGACTTCAGCAACTTTAGGGGTGAGTTCACTCGGCTTAAAGACCACAGTATTGCCCGCTAAGATAGCCGGAACAATATGCCCGTTGGGAAGATGGGCAGGGAAGTTATAAGGACCAAATACCGCAACAACCCCATGGGGTTTATGGCGTAATACCGCTTTTGCTCCAGCCATATCGGAACTGCGTTCGCCCGTTCTTTCAACCGATGCTTTTATAGAGATCTCAATCTTGCCGATGGCAGCGGCCGCTTCTGTCAGTGTTTCCCAATAAGGTTTTCCGGTTTCTTCCGCGATAGTGCGTGCTAATAACTCTTTATTGGCCGTGAGTTGGTCAGCATATTTGCGTACTTGTGCACAACGCTGATCAAAACTTAAGTTTGCCCACTGCGTGGTAGCGGCGCGTGCTGCACTGACTGCCTGATTTACTTGTTCGGCAGTGGCGGTTTTGGCAGCCCAGATCACTTCATTCTTAGCTGGGTTTTTTGACGTTAACTCATGTCCTTCACCGGCAAGCCATTGACCGTTGATAAATAGCGCGTTATGCATTAGAAAAGTCTCCTGCCTGATGATAATGGAACAATTCGGACGGTGTTGCCCTCGATAATATTGAGTGCATTTGCAACATCTGGTGAGACAGTTATTAAGTTCTTACCCACGCGAATAAGTGGTGACATACAGCAACGGAACTTATTAAAGTTTGTTGTACTGATCAGGTACAGCTCGCCTTCTGGTTGGATGTTGTCGATATGCACTTTGACATATTGGCTATCTTGCACCGCGCGAATATCGTTAAGGCGTGCCTCAAGGGTAGGGCCACCATCAAACATATCGACATAACCGGTATAGCGCATACCTTCATTTTCGAGCAGGCGACGAGCCGGTGTAGTCGCTTCATGCGTTTGACCGATCGCATCCTGGGCTTCTTTGGTCAATAAGTTGGTGTAGATGGTATTTTTCGGCATTAACTCGGCGATAAATACTTTGTTCATCGCTGAAATCTGATCTGCGCGATCAAAGTCAATTGAGAAGAAGTGTCGTCCGAGACCTTCCCAGAAAGGGGATACACCGTTCTCATCAGAATAGCCGCGCATCTCTGCAATAAGGTATTCATTAAAGCGCTCAGGAAACTCTGCCATAAAGAGAAACCGAGATTTCGAGAGCAGCGAGCCGACTTTGCCTTTGCGTGCCTCTGGACGTAAAAACAGTGTACAGAGTTCGGAGCAGCCGGTATGGTCGTTAGTGATCGTGAGGGTATTGATTTGGTTGTATATTTTCATCTCACGAGAAGCGTGAACCAATATACCGACTCGATAGTTATAAAAAGGTTCGGATAGGCCAACGGCCGCATCAATACCACAGACACCAACAATCTCATTTTTGGTCGTGTCTTCCATCACAAAAAGATACAGCGCTTCTCGTGGGATACCTTCAGCTGAAAAGGCTTCTAAGCTGGCTTGTAGTTTAGCAGTGACCTGTTCATCGCTATCTTGTAATGACGTAAAACCAGGTCCAGTTTCTCGGGCTAGGCTTCTAAGTGCCGTGTAATCGTCAGCTTCTATAGGGCGAACAACCATCATAGTGGTGAGATCTCCTGTTGGGGGTCGGTAAGGCAGATATAACTGGCAGAATCGCCATCACGAAGTAACAGAGCCTCAGCTGCTTTCGTATTTATTTCCGGCCGTTGAATATTCAAATTAACAAGCATGCAACGGTAGTTTTCTGTACTTAAATTACTCAGCAGTACGGGTGTTGTCTGTTCTAGATTAATATCATCTTTGATATGTATGGAGGTCAGTTGTCGATTAGCAACACTGTATACCTCTTGGGTTCGCGCTTCTAATGTTGGTCCCGCGTCGAAGATATCCACATAGTTTTTGTAACTGAACCCCTCAGATTCTAGCAGCGCTTTGACGAGCGCTAAGTCAGGACGGGTTTGACCTAAAGAACTTTGTGCCTCTACGGTTAACAGGGGAACATAAACAGGGTAGTGTGGCATTAAATCTGCAATAAACCCTTTTGAATTGATGCCCGTTAGGTAGTTTGCTTTCGTAAAGTCCATATTGAAAAAGTGGCGCCCTAAACACTCCCAGAAGGGAGAATTGTTTTCGCTATCACTGATACCCTGAAGCTCAACCAGAATGCGGCTCGCAAAGCGTTCGGGATGCTGGGCCATAAAAAGCATACGTGAGCGAGAAAGCAGATGGAGATTCTCGTGGGTGCGGTATGCTTTATCTAAAAATAAGGTACAGAGGCGGGCAGCACCTGTATAGTCTTGGCAAAGGTGAAGGGCGGGTATGCGATTATGAATCTGTAAGTCAGTCGAGGCATGAATGACTTCATCAATCCGGTAGCTATAGAAAGGTGTTGTTATGCCTACGCAAGCATCAACACCAGAAACACCTACGATCTCGCCTTTTTCGGTATCCTCTAAAGCAAAGTGGTAGCTTTCATCGGCGTAACGCTCAACCGGCTTGCGCAACGATTGGCGAGTTTTATTAATGAGATCACTAAGATGATCTCGGTTAGCGGGTAATGTTGTCATGCTGCCGCCAGAGATGACTGCTAATCGCTCCAGTGCCGTGATGTCTGCAAATGTCAAAGGCCGTATCAGCAGCATTTTGATTCCTTAAGCCAGCTCAAATCCGATTCTGTCGCCAGTCTCATTAAGAGTAGCGCACTCAAGCGCGCTCGTTCGGATAAGCTATTGACCAGCATATATTCTTGAGCCGAGTGGATATTGCCGCCTTGGACGCCCAACGTATCGATATTAGGTATTCCTGCAGCGGCTAAATTATTACCATCACAGCACCCACCTGTGGCTTTCCATTGGATGGGTAGCCCAAGTGCTTGCCCACATGATTGAGCAAGCTCAAACAGTTTTAGATTGGCGGGTGTAAGCACTTTCGGCTTACGCCCAAAACCACCATGCAGTTCAGCACTAATACCGTCTCGTTGATTAAGAGTATCGAGTATTGTCGCTATATTCGATAAGCACCAGTCTTCATCTTCAGGACGCTCTAAGCGGATGTTAAATCGTGATAAACATAAGTCTGGAACAACATTGACGGGACCGCCACCTTCAATTAAGCCTGGGTTGATGGTCACACCTTCGCGCTGGCCATTGAGGTCATCTAACGCCGAAATAAAGTCGCACATAGCACGAATGGCGTTACGCCCCAAATGATGCTCCCTACCGGCATGAGCGGCCTTTCCCCGAACCACGACACTAAAGTTGCCGCTGCCTTTTCTTGCGCCGGCTAGTGTGCCATCTGGCATACAGGGTTCATAAATCATCCCTAAATCAACACGGCTGGCTGCGTCTGCAATCAGTGGAGCTGAGCCTGGAGAGCCGATCTCTTCGTCAGGGTTGAATAAGATTTCCCAGCCAATGTTGCCGGCCCATGGGCTGCGCTCTAAGGCTTCGATCGCTTTTAGCATAACCATCAAGCCGCCTTTTAAATCCGCCACACCGGGGCCATTTACTTGGTTTGAGTCTAGCCAAGTTACGGTTTGAAAGTCAGAGTTCTGCGGAAAAACAGTATCCATGTGTCCGCAAAAAAATATTTGTAATGGCGCTTCAGGTCTTTTTTTAATGCGAAGAGCATCGCCTAACGGATGACGCTGAATCTCGCCCGATTTGCTCATCGTTTGATAAGGTTCAACGGGGATAATCTCTGCTTCGCCACCCAGCGGGTTGAAGTATTCAGCGAGTAGATCACGTACTTGATTAACCCCTGTCACGTTTAATGTGCCGGAGTTAATGGATGCAAGCGCGATCATTTTCTGCAACATGTCGTCTTGTTGAGTATCAATCCAATCTAGCCATGGGGCGAAAGAGTGCGTCATGTTGATATCCTTTTATCTGATTTCACTATTATTGGTGAAACAAGTCATAGAGTCTGTCGAACATGCGACCTTTTTTTCAAAAAAAGGACCGAAACAAAAAAGCCCATAACAGGTATGGGCCTTTATAAGTCTATACCAAGATTAGGCGTCCGGCCCTGCCGCTATGACTTTGCCAATCGCTTGGCTAAGTGCCGCCATTCCGTCACGAATATCTTCATCTGGAATAATCAGTGAAGGAGCCATACGCAGTACGTTTGGACCTGCAACTAGAATCATCAAGCCTTGCTCGCGTGCCGCTGCTATGAATTTAGAACCTTGGCCGTGCCATGCTTCTACCAATTCCGCACCGACTAAGAGCCCTTGGCCGCGGATATCTTTAAAGATATGGTGCTTCTCATTGATCTTTTCTAGCTCTTCACGAAAGACATTATGCTTGTGCTCAACGTTAGCCAATAATTCAGGATCATTGATGAGATCGAAGGCAACTTCAGATACCGCGCACGCCAGTGGGTTACCGCCGTAAGTGCTGCCGTGGGTACCAAAACCAAAGCTTTTAGCAACTTTGTCTGTGGTCAGCATGGCACCAATAGGGAAACCGCCACCGAGCGCTTTTGCACTGGTTAAAATGTCCGGCGTTATACCTAAGCCCATGTACGCAAACAGTTGGCCTGTACGTCCCATACCGGATTGAATTTCATCGAATACCAGTAATGCGTTGTGTTGATCGCAAAGCTCACGTACCGCTTTAGCAAAAGCAGGATCTGCAGGAATAATTCCGCCTTCACCTTGAATTGGTTCCATTACTACAGCACATGTCTTATCAGATATGGCTGCCTTAAGGGCTTCGATATCGTTAAAAGGTACGTGAGTGATGCCGCCTGGTGCAGGCTCAAAACCTTCGCGGTATTTCGCTTGACCACCTACAGATACTGTAAATAGGGTGCGCCCGTGGAAACCCTGGTAGAACGCGATGATTTCGTGCTTTTCTGGTCCCACATTGTCGTAAGAGTATTTGCGCGCTAATTTGAAAGCAGCTTCGTTGGCTTCAGCACCCGAGTTACAGAAAAATACTTTGTCGGCAAATGTCGCTTCTGTTAGCTTTTGGGCTAGACGCAGCGCTGGCTCATTCGTGAATGTATTACTGACATGCCACAATTTATCGGCTTGCTCTTTCAGTGCAGCGACGAGTTGAGGGTGGACGTGACCTAATGCGTTGACAGCTATACCGCCAGCGAAATCAACGTATTCATTATCTTCCTGATCCCATACTCGAGAACCACGACCGCGCACAGGCACCATTTGCTGAGGGCTATAATTAGGAACCATCACTTCATCAAAAAGTGCGCGATTTACAGGTTGTTTAGCCATGGGTATATATCCTCGATCACAGTGCGAATCTTAGTGAGGGCGTTCGCTCAGGCCCAGAAAACGTATTTATTAGCGTTAGCGTGTATATACTCGCTAGTCTCTCTTTTCAGTATTAACAATAAACGTTCATGAAAACAGTTCTACAATTTCTGTAGTGCGACATTAATTTGCGCTAAGCTGACATATAGGCTCATAGCCTAAAGTATTGATAAAAAAAGATCAGTATTCTTGAGCAAATCAATACCATAAATATAAAAATTCGAGGCTAGTCGGTTGGCAATGGGTAAACAGACCGCGCAGCAAAAAAAGGCTGAGCCCAAAAGGCTAGGCTTTTTGTTACTGCCCAACTTTTCATTAATTGCATTTTCATCTGCAATAGAACCTTTACGTATGGCGAATTGGGTTACGGGAGAGGATTACTACGAAACCGTACTGATTAGTCATGACGGGGAGGCGGTAGCTAGCAGTTTCGGCGTGCAAACTCTTGTGGATTGCAGCCTAGCGAATATGCCAGCGTTAGATGCTGTGTTTGTTTGTGGTGCAAGCCCTATTGCCCGCACGGGCAACGAGGCAGTGACAGGCTGGCTACGCAAGCAGGCTAGAACTAATATTGCAATTGGGGGTATAGGTACTGGCTCCTACGTGTTGGCCTGTGCAGGACTGCTTAACAACTATCGGGCAACGATTCATTGGTGGGATTTAGCCAACCTTAAAGATGAGTTTCCTAATACGCATGTCACGAATAATCTCTTTGAAATCGATGGGAAGCGTTATACCTGTAGTGGTGGTACCGCTGCGATGGATATGATGCTTTTCCTTATCGGGCGTGAGCACGGTATGGAATTGGCTGCCTCTATATCCGAGCAGTTTGTCTATGAGCGGATGCGCTCCTCTGAAGAGCAGCAGCGAATCCCGCTGAAAGCGCGGATTGGGTCAAGTCAGCCTAAGTTGATTGAAGCGGTAACTCTGATGGAGATGAATATTGAAGAGCCACTTTCAACTGACGATCTTTCTTACCACGTGGGTGTATCTCGCCGTCATCTTGAGCGTCTATTTAAGAAGCATTTACAGACGGTGCCCTCTAAATACTATCTTGATCTGCGCTTGGAGCATGCTCGTCATCTATTGCGCCAAAGTGATAAGACCATTTTGCAGATTGGATTAGCCTGTGGTTTTACCAGTGCATCCTATTTTAGCACCGCTTACCGCAGCCATTATGGGTTGACGCCTAGGGAAGAGCGTAAGCGTGAAAATGAAGCGAATGAGGAACAGAATCATCCGATGAACCGCTCCTCTTTGCTGAGCTAGAGTCAAATCAGCGTTAGATATGGCAGCTGCCCATGCCACGTTTTTCTAAATATTTCTGATGATACTCTTCGGCTTCCCAGAAAGTTGAAGCCGGAGTGATTTCAGTGACGATGGGGCGACTAAAAACGCCACTGCTATCCATCGATATCTTGCTTTGTTCCGCTTCTGCTTGTTGGGTATTTGAATGATAAAAAATTGCAGAGCGGTATTGTGATCCGATATCTGGCCCTTGTCGGTTGCGTGTTGTTGGATCATGCATTTGCCAAAACTGATTCAGCAATGCTTCGTAACTAATCATGTTTGGATCAAATGTAACTTCGACCACCTCTGCATGACCGGTGCGGGCGGTGCAGACCTCGTTATAACTAGGCTCCCGAACGTTGCCGCCCATATAGCCGACTTTAGTATCGATGACGCCAGGAAGTGCCGCGAAAGTCGCTTCGATACCCCAAAAACAGCCTGCGGCAAATGTCGCTTTTTCGTTCATAGTTTGGATCTCGCTTTCTCAGTAATCGATTTAATGGTTGCCCATGCTTCAAGTTTATCAGCAAATGCTAAAGATGCGTGGGCTGGGCTAGTAGAGGGTAAGCAAATAAGGTTGAGTGAAGGGTCAACATAGAGTGCTTTGAAATGGCGTTTAAACAGTTGTTCAGCCGCTTTGCCATTAAAGCAGAGCGTTTTTAACTGAGGGCACTCGGCTAGTAGCCCAGGTATATCGTTAGGAATCACGGATTGCTGATCGATATTAGCATCTAGGCTACCGGGTCTTACGCATTGATGGGCGACGTCCCATAAAGCAATGTTTTCTTTTTTAAGCTGGTTTAGGCGTTGAGCGTAAGGCGCCTCTCTCTCTAGTTCGAAGAGTTGCGCCATAATATCCCAGAAAGCGTTTCTGGGATGAGCGTAATACTCTTGAGCTTCTAGTGAGCGAATACCAGGCATAGAGCCTAAAATTAACAGGCTGGCATCTGTATCTGCAATGACATTAAAGCTTTTAACAGCAAGTGATGGGGTATTCAATGTGATGCCTGTGCTAGGAAGTTAAACGGCTAATCTAGAGATTAAATTCTAGTGGTTCTTTGAAAACGTAGCAAAGCGCTTGTCTGCGTGATTTGGAATAAAATGGTGCGTTGCAGCACAAAATCGCATCTTTTGGGGACAGGATTCTGCATTTTCTGAGACTAGCAAGGGCTCGGTTGAGCGATTAAATTTTAGGCTGACTTTAAGTCCTTGAAGCCTAATGTCTTTTTATATATGGCATAGCTTTTGAATAGAAAGAAATTATTGGTTTTTTAATTACCTCTTAGGGGTCTATGATGAAGAAAATGACTAAAACATGGGTTTGCGCTGCGCTGTTATCGACATCTGCTATGGCTCAGGCTGGATTATCCGCCAATATCGGTGGTATGTCTGATTACTGGTTTCGTGGCTTAGATCAAACTACCAACAATGCCAGTATCATGGGTGGATTGGATTACGAACATGATTCCGGTCTGTATGTTGGTACTTGGTTAGCTTCTCTGCCGAGCGATCTGGAGTATGATTTATACGCAGGATATTCTGGAGAAATGGGCGATTTTTCCTATTCAGCAGGTCTGATTGGCTATTTTTATCAAGATTATGATGGCGTATATAAAGAGCTAAACCTTTCCGTAAGTTACGGCCCTGTAACGCTTGCGCATAATATAGGTAAGCTGGATGATCCTGCCGGTGATGTTGATTACACCTTTACTAGCCTGACCGCGGAATATGAAGGTGCTTATGTAACCTATGGTCAATATGGCGATGAGGTTGACGGATCATACGCTGAGGTGGGCTATGGCTTAACGTTTGAAGGTATCGACTTCAGTGTTGCGGCTATTTTCCCAGATGAGGATATCTCTGCGACGAATAACTGGGTGAGTAGTAGTAATGAGTTGCTTTTCACCTTTAGTAAGTCATTTGATCTCTAAAAGCTCAGGATTCAAATACTAGTATTGCCCCTCAAATGAGGGGCTTTTTGCTTAACGGTTCGGATAAGTCGCGAGAAGTTGAATCAAGTTTTCACGCGATAATCTAATGGTTTTTTGCGCTTTTTGCACTTCGCACTCTTTAGATAATAAGCTGATATAGAACCCTTCAGGTAATCGAAAGCAAACCATACGCTGGTTATTAAGCTGTATGTGAGCCTCGTCATAGCTCGTATTCAACCGATCTACCTGTTTAAATATATGCCCAAAAGACTGCAGGGCTAATTTAATATAGATAATCTTCTCTTTTGGAAAGGTTGAACCGACAGGCCGACTGCCCTTCATGAGAACGCTGCACTCTGCTCCAGCTAGTTGATCAATGGTTTTGAGTAGCTTAGACATGCTCACTCCATTGCAATAGATCGTCAGCTTGTTGCCTAATTTGGTTGTGCGTCATCGACGGGCGCGTCAGTATTCCGAAGGACTGGTTCTGTTCTTTAAACAGTGAGAGTGAATCCTGATTAGGACCATAGAGGCAAATATTTTTTATCTGCTCTTTTTTAGGAGCTATCTTCTCGATTGCAGTTGCAAGTTTACTTAGCGATGTTAAAAGCTGGTTATTTTGTAGATCGTTCAATGAGCTATGAGTGATCTCGTTATGCTCGTTGAGATGCGCTGCACCCAACACCCCCCGTGCTTGCATAGCGGCGTCTACGATTGAGATGCGAGGTACTTCACGGGTTTTTTCCAGCCAAACAAACTGAGCTGAATTCGGGTTAGGGTTTCGCTTTTGAAACTCTTGCATGGCTACTCGGTGAGAAATCTCACGCCAATTAAATTGATTTGCCTCTTGAGCTAAGGCAGACGCAACAAGGTCGAGAACGTGCATCGATTTTCGCGCATCAATAAAAATAATCGGCGCAAATAGCCCTTTATCCTTTAATCTTTTTTGATAGTCAGATTCAGAGGGCGTATTTTTTAAATCGGAGCGGGTTACGGCAATGATAAAGTTACGTTTGATTAAGTAATCCCAGAACTCGCTCAGGTAGTAATCTATATCCTTGAAAGGATAGTTGCGCGTATTGTCGATTAACAACACCATGGCAGTGGCATCGTTAGCAAGGTCGCTAACCATCAACTCCCACATAAACTTGAAGCGCTCTTGCCCAGGAGTGCCATAAAGGTGCAAAACATTGTCATCAGACAGGGTCAGTTTGCCGTAGTCCATACCGACGGTTGTTGTGCGTTTACGTTTTATCGTTGAGTCAGAGACAGTAGCATCCGTATCTACTACGTCAACTTCACTGATGGTTCGTATGGCGGTTGTTTTACCCGATCCAGGTGATCCTACAAATAAGACCTTGTAAGCTTTCATGAAATTCCTTTTCGAGCTGATCATCAGGAATGGCACCGTAAGAGTACATCCTAGAAGCTGCATTACTCCTTAACAGAGCTTCATTCTCATCGGTTTTGCCACAAATATTAATGCTTTTTAAAATCCGACCAAGTTAATTAATACTCGCTTTAGCCGAAAACTTCAGTAATGCGTTTTGGGTATTAATAATTGCACAGCATGGGGTAGTTTTGACACTAACTTCGCTCTCGCAGCATGCCAAAATGCTGACAATAATAATAGTGCTGAACCGATGAATATCCCCGTAATTGCAAAGCTGTATCCTATGAAGCCATACGCTTCTAAAATCTTAGATAATGCGAAGAGTGCGTAAACGAGCGATGAGACCATAAAGGCACGTCTATCAATGATGATGGATATCAGTGTCATTATGAGATAGAGGGTGAGGATAATGCCCATATTTACGAGACTTTCATTGCCATTAAGAACACCTAAAGTAGAAAAAATAGGGTGGATGATCAAAGGGGCTGAAAGCAGGTGCAACCAAAAAGCAACATCCGAACGGTAATTAAGTCGCTGTCTGTCTGATGCATCCCAATACATAGCAAACACAAACGCAGAGATGCCGCAGACTAGGATTAAACTCAAAAGCCAATCGTTACTTTGCGGATAGATGGATATTACGGTCGATGCAAAGACACCAATCGTAGCTGCGGTTAATGCTGCTATTGTGATGGGGACGCTGAAACGTTTCCAATGAATATAGGCCGCAAAAGCTGCAGCAGCACTAGCTGCAATGAGTGCGTACTCTTCTAATGATACGAATAGCATTAGCACGAGAGCAAAAACGCCGCCAACAAAGGTGCTCATCAATAGAATGGCGGGTAATGCCATTTTGCGTTTTAAAATGAAGAACTCGCCTAGTATCCATGCAAGTACTGGCAAAATAGTTGCCGCTAGGAATGTGTGTAAAAGATTAAAAGCCCAGTAAGCAGAGGAGAGTAGAAGAATACAGGCTATCACAACGAAAATATCGTTAAATCCACCTATTAATTTAAAGTTTTCCTCATCCACCCCTTGTGTGTCCCGCTGTAGTGCAACGAAAGCTCGAAATTGCTCTACTGATTGCTGAGAGAATATCCCTTGCTTAACGGCTTGTGTGAGGTCTTCATCAGAGTACATGAGTTTTCCTGTTTAATATAAATAAAAAAAACCGGAATTAGCATGGCTAGTTCCGGTTGATGAGGCTAACTAAGTCATGTTTGCTTTTTATGAGCAGAGCGCGTCTAGCTTCTGTTTCATAATCCCTTGTACCTGTCCTGGGTTCGCTTTACCGCCTGAGGCTTTCATCACCTGTCCCATAAAGAAACCGATCATTTTTCCGCGCTTATCAGGTTCTGCTGCAATGTACTGGTCAACCTGTTGTTGATTGTTAGCAATCACATCGTCGACGATCTTTTCGATAGCGCCGCTGTCAGTCACCTGTTTTAAGCCTTTGCTTTCGATAATTTCATCCGCACTGCCACCATCACTCCACATAGTTTCGAACACTTTTTTCGCAATGTTGCCAGAAATAGTGTCATCCTTAATGCGCTGGATAAGGTCGCCCAGCTGTTCAGCTGAAACAGGGCTGTGTTTGATATCAGTATCATTCTGGTTGAGGTATTTAGAGAGCTCGCCCATCACCCAGTTGGCGGAAAGTTTAGCGTCCGCTGATACCTTAACCACTGTTTCAAAGTAGTCTGAAAGTGGCTTGTATGCTGATAGTACGCCTGCATCGTATTCGGAGAGTTGATAGGTCTCTACAAAGCGCGCCTGACGCGCGGCTGGTAATTCAGGCAGAGCATTACGGATTGCTTCAATGTAGTCATCATCAATGACGATAGGTAGCAAGTCTGGACAAGGGAAGTAACGATAGTCGTTCGCTTCCTCTTTGCTGCGCATTGAGCGAGTCTCATCTTTATCCGCATCATATAGGCGTGTTTCCTGAACGATGCGGCCGCCGTCTTCGAGAATATCAATTTGGCGCTCAATCTCACCTTTAATCGCTTTTTCGATAAAGCGGAAAGAGTTGATGTTTTTAGTTTCCGTACGGTTGCCGAACTTCTCTTCACCTTTGTAGCGAACCGATACGTTACAGTCACAACGGAAGGAACCTTCGGCCATGTTACCGTCGCAGATACCTAAGTTGGTGACTAGCGAGTGGATTTTCTTAACATAAGCTACCGCTTCTTCAGCAGAACGCATATCCGGTTCGGATACAATCTCTAGCAAGGGTGTGCCGGCACGATTGAGGTCGATACCCGTCATGTTGGCAAAGTCTTCATGTAATGATTTGCCTGCATCTTCTTCTAAGTGAGCACGCGTCACCCCTATGCGCTTGCTAGATCCATCGCTTAATTCGATATCTACATAGCCTTTACCGACGATAGGGTAGAAGAGTTGGCTGGTTTGATAGCCTTTAGGGAGGTCGGGGTAAAAGTAGTTCTTACGGTCGAAAACCGATACTTTCCCAATCTCTGCATCAATGGCGGTACCAAACATTACGGCCATTTTTAGCGCGTTTTCATTGAAAACGGGGAGTGTGCCCGGTAGAGCGAGGTCAACGGCACACGCCTGTGTATTTGGCTCTGCACCAAATGCGGTACTTGCACCTGAAAATATTTTAGTCGTTGTTGCAAGCTGGGCATGAATCTCAAGCCCGATAACTGCTTCCCATTCCATCTATTCTTCCTCTCAAAGAGCTGCAGGCTTTTGTTTATGCCAGTCAGTCGCCTGCTGGAACTTGTGTGCGACATTCAGAAGTTTCTCTTCAGCAAAGTAATTGCCGATTATCTGTAGTCCTACAGGTAGACCCTGTGAAAATCCGCATGGGATAGACATGCCGGGTAGTCCAGCTAGGTTAAGAGACAGGGTGAAGATATCTTCCATATACATCTCAACAGGGTCAGTGTTTTTCTCACCCAGTTTAAATGCTGTGGTCGGTGTGGTTGGCCCCATAATGACGTCAACGTCAGAGAGTACGCGAATAAAGTCTTGCTGGATTAAGCGACGGATCTGTTGCGCTTTTTTGTAGTAGGCGTCGTAGAAACCTTCAGATAGCGCATAGGTGCCCACCATGATACGGCGCTTAACCTCTGTACCAAACCCTTCGCCACGGGTGCGTTTGTACATATCCTCCAAGTCTTTTGGATCAGCACAACGATAACCGTAACGCACGCCATCGAAGCGTGACAGGTTAGATGAAGCCTCAGCTGGCGCGATAATATAGTAAGCCGGTACGGATAAAGCGGTATTGGGCAAACTCACCTCTTTAACCGTGGCACCCAGTACTTCATATTCTTTAATTGCCGCGTGAATAAGCGTGGAGATCTCAGCGTTTAAATCACTTGAGAAAAACTCTTTCGGTAAACCGATTTTTAGTCCAGCTAGCGGTTGATCAAGGTTAGTGGTGTAGTCAGGCACTGCTTTATCAACGCTTGTCGAGTCTAACGGATCGAGCCCCGCCATAACATTGAGCATCATTGCCGCATCTTCTGCGGTCTGAGCCATAGGGCCGCCCTGATCCAATGATGAGGCATAGGCAATCATCCCGTAACGGGAGACGCGGCCGTAAGTCGGCTTTAAGCCGGTTAGGTTGCAGAATGCCGCCGGTTGGCGAATAGAGCCACCCGTGTCTGTTCCCGTCGCCGCAGGCGCTAACCCAGCAGCGATAGCGGCTGCAGAACCGCCCGACGAGCCACCCGGAACACGATCTGTATCCCAAGGGTTACGTGAAGGTCCATAGAAACTAGACTCATTGGATGAGCCCATCGCAAACTCATCCATATTAGTTTTGCCTAAGGTGACACTACCCGCAGCATTAAATTTGCGAATAACCGTAGCATCATAAGGGGAGATGAAGTTATCGAGCATTTTTGAACCTGCAGAGGTTTTTACACCCGCAGTACAAAAGATATCCTTATGTGCCATCGGGATGCCGGTCAAAAGCACCGCTTGACCTTCTGCACGGCGCTGGTCAGCCGCGCGAGCTTGTTGAAGCGCAAGCTCATCCGTGACGGTAATAAAACTGTTGTAGCGACTATCTTCTTTATGAATGCGATCTAGGTAGGCTTGAGTGAGCTCTACACTGCTGAATTCGCCTTTTTCAAGCCCGCTTGCCAGTTCGGCTAATGTTTTGTTTAACATCTTTAATTAATCCTAATTATCTGAAAGGGCTTGTTACTCAATAACCTTGGGTACAAGGAATAAGCCATTTTCAACAGCAGGCGCAACGCTTTGTAGATGCTCGCGCTGATTCTGTTCGGTAATCGTATCTGCGCGTAGACGTTGCACTGCATCAAGCGGATGCGCGAGTGGCTCCACATCAGAAGTGTCGACGCTTTGCATTTGGCCGATTAAGTCCAAAATGTTGGATAAATTTTGGGCGTACTCAGGAACATCCTGATCATTAATCTGTAAACGCGCCAAATGGGCGATTTTTTCTACATCGTTTCTATCTAATGCCATGGGTAATCTCACTGACTGTCTCAGTTGTGGCGAAAAAAGAGTAACTTAACATATTTGCTTCTTGCTCTAAATCCCTTGCGTTGCTAGAGTTACATGTTTTTGAAATACCTCAGCTATGCCTGTAACTCTCTAAGGTTCCCATTCATTATGTTCAAAAAAATTCGTGGTCTATTTTCAAGCGACCTGTCTATCGATCTGGGTACAGCTAATACGCTGATTTATGTACGTGATAAAGATATAGTGCTCAATGAACCCTCGGTTGTAGCGATTAGACAGACCGGTAACCAAAAGACCGTTGCAGCGGTTGGTGCAGATGCTAAGCGTATGTTAGGACGTACGCCGGGTAATATCACTGCTATTCGTCCAATGAAAGATGGTGTTATTGCAGACTTTCATGTAACAGAAAAAATGTTGCAGTACTTCATCAGCAAAGTACATGACAACAGCTTCTTAACGCCAAGCCCTCGGGTATTAGTCTGTGTTCCTTGCAAATCAACGCAAGTCGAGCGCCGTGCTATTAAAGAGTCAGCCTTAGGCGCGGGCGCACGCGAAGTTTATTTAATTGAAGAACCGATGGCTGCTGCTATTGGTGCAGGTCTACCTGTTGAAGAAGCAAGTGGATCAATGGTTGTGGATATCGGTGGTGGCACCACAGAAATCGCTGTTATTTCATTAAACGGTATTGTTTATGCTGAGTCAGTTCGTATCGGTGGTGACCGTTTTGATGAAGCGATTGTTACCTATGTTCGTCGTAACTACGGCAGCTTAATCGGTGAAGCAACAGCGGAGCGAATTAAGCAAGAAATTGGTACGGCTTATCCAAGCAACGATGTACTTGAGATCGATGTGCGCGGTCGTAACTTAGCAGAAGGTATTCCACGTAGCTTTACACTTAACAGTAATGAAATACTGGAAGCTTTGCAGGAGCCTTTATCTGCGATCGTTCAAGCAGTGAAAAGTGCGCTTGAGCAGTGTCCACCTGAATTGGCATCGGATATTGCAGAGCGCGGAATTGTGCTTACTGGCGGCGGCTCTATGCTGCGAAATATCGATCGCTTAATCAGTGAAGAAACAGGCTTGCCGGTTATTCTTGCTGAGGATCCATTGACTTGCGTAGCACGTGGAGGCGGACGAGCACTCGAGTTGCTTGATAAACATGCATTTGAACTGCTGACATTTGAGTAACAGCCTCGCTGTTGCTCTATCAGCCTAACTTCCTTGGGCTTTTAGGAAGTGCTTAGATGAAACCTATATTTAAAGGCGGTGTACCCCGCCTTTTTTTCCTTATACTGATCACGTTGGCAATCATATTTATTGTCAGTGATATGAATCAGTCACGTACGCGAGAAGCGCGTACAGCTCTCTCGTTGGTGCTAACACCCATCCAATGGCTGGTGGATATGCCGACGCGAATAGCGAATGATGTGTCTGATCTGCTGGTGAGTCGCACGGCGCTGGTGAAAGAAAATACCCAGCTACGTTCTGATGTTATGTTGCTAGATCAGCAAGTACAGCAGATGGCCGCTTTAAATTCGGAAAATTTGCGTTTACGTCAATTGTTGAACGGTAGCAAACGGATTACGAACGAAGTGGAGTTGGCCGAACTGATTGGTGTGAATCCGGACCCTTTTCTGCATCAAATTATTTTGGGGAAAGGTAATGAAGACGGTGTTTACATTGGTCAGCCAGTGCTTGATGCTCAAGGTGTTTTGGGGCAGGTGGTAGAAACATCCCATTATACTTGTCGTGTAATGATGATTACCGATGCTCGTCATGCATTACCTGTTGAAAATACACGTAATGGTCTTCGCGCTATCGCCTTAGGTAAGGGGGCACTTGACGAACTTGAGTTAGAGCACGTACCTGATACAGCCGATATACGCGTAGGAGATTTACTAGTGAGCTCGGGTTTAGGCGGTCGATTCCCCTATGGATATCCTGTCGCTAAAGTAACCTCTGTGGTACGAGATCCCGGTCGCCCTTTTTCTATAGTAAAGGCGGTACCCGCAGCCCGTTTGGATAAGAGCCGCCACCTATTGTTAGTCAAACCCAATCCAGAGCAGCGTGTTGAGCCAGTGGAGGCCGAAGCACCAGAGCAGGTCGGCCAATGAGTAGTCACCGTTCTGGAGGCACATTAATCGTTATAGGGACGTTAATCGTTGGCTTTATTCTGAGCCAAATGCCGTTACCTAGTATGGTCGTCTGGTGGCGTCCAGAATGGGTCGCAATGATTGTGATTTATTGGGTAATGGCCTTGCCGCATCGATTCGGTATTGGAATGGCCTGGATGGCAGGTTTAGCACTTGATGTGCTTAAAGGCAGTCTCTTGGGCATGAATGCGCTGTCCTTGACGGTAGTGGCTTTTATTACCTTAATATTGCATCAAAGGTTAAGGATGTTTCCATTATGGCAGCAAGCGATGATGGTATTGGTATTGGTGGGAATTAATCAGTTGATTTTCCATTGGATTCAATCTTTTGCAGGCACAACAGGTGATAGTCTGATCTTTCTATTGCCGGCAGCCGTTAGTGCCTTTATTTGGCCTTGGGTGTTTGTGATTCTGCGCGGTATCAGACGAACGTTTCGCGTAACCTAAATATATTATGCCTAGATTATTGCTCGCATCCTCATCGCCTCGAAGAAAAGAGTTACTCCAGCAAATTGGTGTCGAATTTACTAGCTGTAGTGCTGATATTGACGAGTCAGTGTTAGAGGGTGAGTTACCTCATGATTACGTTTGTCGTTTAGCAGCAGAAAAAGCACTGTGCGGTTGGCGAATATCGGGTAAACCAGAGGATCTTGTCGTACTGGGATCTGATACAACGGTTGTTATTGACGGGCAGACTTTAGGCAAGCCCAATTGTGAGCAAGAGTCTGTGGCGATGTTGATGGCTTTGTCTGGGCGAACCCACGAAGTCATGACGGCGATTGCTGTATGCTTTAGAGGGACGGTGGAAGTAGCTCTTGTAACGACTCAAGTGACCTTCAAGGTTCTTGATATAGCCACCTGCCAGCGGTATTGGCAAACCGGTGAACCTCGGGATAAAGCTGGTAGCTATGGCATTCAAGGCTTAGGTGCTGTATTTATTGAAGGAATTCAAGGAAGTTACACTGCAGTAGTCGGTCTGCCGTTAGCTGAAACAGCGGAACTTCTAACGAAGTTTGATATCCAAATATGGCATAATTGATTTAAATACAACGTAGGGAAAAACCTGTGGCAACGAGCATTGGTGAAGAAATTCTTATCAATTTCACCCCGATGGAGACGCGTGTAGCGGTCATCGAAAACGGAATGCCTCAGGAGATTTATGTTGAGCGCACCGAGAAAAGAGGAATTGTCGGTAATATTTACAAAGGTAAAGTAGTGCGTGTCTTGCCCGGTATGCAGGCGGCTTTTGTAGAGATTGGTTTAGAACGTGCCGCTTTTATTCATGTTGAAGATGTACTGCCCCCGCAAGCGAGTTCTCAAGAAAAGAGTTCGGCTTCTATTTCACAAGCCTTACGGGAAGGTCAGCCACTGGTTGTTCAGGTGACAAAAGATCCCATTGGTACCAAAGGGGCTCGTTTAACCACCCATATTTCTATTCCCTCTCGTTACCTCGTGTATATGCCAGGTAATAGTCATGTTGGTGTCTCCCAACGAATTGAAGATATTGAGGAGCGCGATCGCTTGCGCGCCGCCTTACAAAGCTATGTGACAGAAGAAGATGCTGATCCAGCCGGTTTTATTTTGAGAACAGTCGCAGAGGGGGCAGCAGAAACCGACCTCATTGCAGATGTTCAATTTTTACGTCGCTTGTGGAAAGCGATTGAGCAAAAGAGTGCGACTGCTAAAGTACCTTCGATTATTTATGAAGATCTTCCGCTGCATTTGCGCGCACTCCGCGATATGGCTCAAACAGGTATTGAGCGCATTCGCATCGACTCAAAAGAAACTTTCCAAAAAGCCCAAGATTTTACTCAAGCCTTAGTGCCAGAAATATTCGACCGTTTAGAGTACTACCCTGGGGAACGGCCGATCTTTGATCTTTACAATGTTGAAGATGAAATGCAAAAGGCGTTGGGGCGTAAAGTAGAGTTAAAGTCTGGGGGATACCTGATCTTTGATCAAACCGAGGCGATGACCACTGTCGATGTCAATACCGGTGCATTTGTCGGCCATCGTAATTTGGAAGAGACGATTTTTAAAACCAACTTAGAGGCCGCCACAGCAATTGGCCGTCAGTTACGATTGCGCAACCTCGGTGGCATTATCATCATCGACTTTATCGATATGGAAGTTGTCGAGCATCAGCGCCAGGTGCTCAGAACACTGGAGCGGGTCTTAGAAAAAGATCATGCCAAGTGCAAAGTGACAGGCGTGTCTGAACTTGGTTTAGTTGAAATGACGCGTAAGAGAACCCGTGAAAGCCTTGAACACATTCTTTGTGAGCCTTGCAGTCAATGTCAGGGACGAGGATCGATTAAAACGCCTGAAACGGTTTGCTACGAAATCTTTCGTGAAATTCTGCGTCAACACAGAGCTTATGACACCGAAACCTATTTGGTGTTGGCTTCATCGGCTGTGGTTGCTTATCTTATGGATGACGCTTCAGATCATGTTGCGGAGTTGGAGGCGTTTATCAATAAAACTATTCGTTTCCAAGTTGAAGCCATGTATAGCCCAGAGCAATATGACGTTGTATTGCGTTAGCAGTTATAGGGCTTGAGCTAGAATGTTTTATCGTGTGAGTCGGTCACTGTCGGTTATTTTATTGGCATTGCTGTTAGTGTCGGCATTGGCCGTTGCGATCGCTCGTCAGTTTTTACCTTCTGTTGCTGAGTATCGTGACTCGATAGAGAATCTATTATCCGAGAAAGCCGGCTTTCCTATCTCAATTGAACGCTTATCAGCCGATTGGGAAGAGCGTTATCCCTCGTTTCATATCGAAGGCATTAAGGGCGATACCCGTACGGCTAGTAAGGCGTTAGATCTAGAGTTTTATATTGACCGGCTCGATGTCAAACTCGATCTAATCGCGTCTATATTTCAGCAAGCGCCGATTTTCGAAGCTCTTTCGATACAGGCTTTTGATGTCAAACTCTATGAAACTGATGGGCAGTGGGTTCATCTCTCACCACAAACGGATCATCGCCCCCCTGATCTATTTTTAAAGCAAATTGTCGGTTTGCTCTCTCTGCAACCCTCTGTGCTTTTTGAACAGGGAAGTTTAGAGCTAAATACAGAGGAGGGTAAGCAGCAGCGTTTATCCCCTTTAAACTTTCAATTGCAAAACACTAAAAATCAGCACCATCTTTATGGCCACCTGATGATGGCGCTGCCCAATGGTAAGGACTCTGAAGTTGAATTTGCATTAGAGTCCGGAGCTTTGGAGGCTGATGTTTTAAATACACCCTTTCAGGCTTATGCACGTGTAGGACATTTAGATGAATCATTAATCAACCTCAAAACTATCAAGATGGCGGTCGGAGTCAAAAAGCTCGACATGGATGGAGAACTTTGGGCGCAGATTAATCAGCAAAAGATTCAAGCAGTGCAGGGGCGGTTGCATTTGCCCGAGTTGACATTTACAAACGAAACTTATGGTCAGCTTTCCCATGGCTATTTCGATTTCAATTTGCAACCTTTGGCATCAACAGATTTCATCTTTGAAGTGTTGGACTTCTCAGTTAATCTGAATGATAAAGCGGTAAAACTACCCTATAGCAAAGTAGTTTTATCTCAAGAAAATCAGCAGTTCGTATTAAAAACCGCAGCGGTTAAGCGTATTAACCTCGATCAAATTACCGAAGCATTTAAAGACCAGCCTTACTTACCTGAAGCGTTAAATACCGCATTAGTGAAACTTTCACCCGAAGGGCGGGTTGAGAACCTGTCTATCATTTGGCCAAATCAGTCGGATTGGTTCGATTTTAAAGGTGAAGCTGATCTCAATAGGGTAGGGGTTGGCGATTACTTTGGTGCTCCTTCTTTGCATCAGGTCAGTGGACGTATTCAGTTCAGCGCCCTAGATGGGGCAATAGATCTGAATGCAGATGATTTCTCCATGGGATTTCCTGATATCTTTAAAGATACCTGGGTATACCAAAAGGCCACAGGGCGTATTTCTTGGCAGGTCGATAACGGTGATCCAGAGCATCCTCCCATCGTCACTGTTCGAAGTGATCTGATTAACCTTCAGAACTCTTATTTAAGTGCTTCGGGGCGTTTTAGTCTCTATCTGCCGCTAGATCGTCAGGAGCAAACCGAGTTAACACTTTTAATCGGTATGAAAGATGCAGATGGTCGCCAAGCGTCTTCCTATATACCAGCCGCGGAGGTGGGGGTCTCTCTCTATGAGTGGATTGATGGCGCAATTCAAGGTGGACATGTTAACGATGGCATGTTGGTTTTGTTAGCGGGTACGCGTCATCTAGAGGATCGATCTGCGCCATCCGTGCAACTGTATTTTGATGTCAATGACGGTGCGGTTAAATTTCAGCCTAACTGGCCTGAGGTACAAGGTAGTGATCTAAAAGTTAGTCTAGATGGCGGAAATGTAGCCATCAGTGCTACCGGTGGCCGATTGCTTAATAGTGACGTTAATCATGTGAGCGTTGGCTTGGTTGCGGGCAGTGATAACCTATCTGTTCAAACTCAGCTTGAAGGCGATGCTGCCGATATCATGACGCTATTGCAAGGCCCAGCATTGAGTGAGCAGGTAGGCGGTGGATTATCGGGATGGGCCTTAAGTGGACATCACCTAACGGATGTTGATCTTATGATTCCGTTAAATAGTAAGGCTAAACCGGACATTAAGGTCAACTCTCAGTTATCTGATGGTGTATTTTCTAGCGATCAAAACCGGATTCGCTTCGCAGCCTTAAATGGCGGATTGTCCTATAGCTCGGCTAAGGGGCTATCCAGTGACGAGCTAATTACTGAGTTTTTAGGTCAGCCGGCTAAGGTTAAAGTGGAAACGTTAGCCAAAACTCAGACCATGCCGTCCATTACTCGGGTCAATATGAGTACCCAGATAGAGATGCGCAGCCTACAAAAGTGGAGTGAACTTGGGCTACTTAATGTAGCAAAAGGGAAGTCGCGTATTGTGGGACGTATGGATCTTTGTGGTGGGTCTCCCCTGTGTAATAAGTTGATCGTTGATTCAGATTTAAAGGGCGTTGAACTTGATCTACCTTCCCCTTTTAACAAAAGTGCGGAGACATCTTTACCGTTGCAGCTTGTGGCCCAGTTAGGTTCGGATGTGCCGGTATGGCGTTATAACTTGGGCGATAAATTGCGGGGTGTTTCTCGGCTCATTCCTGAAGCCGGTAGGCATCATATTACATTTGGGGGAGAGCGCCCCGAAGAGAGTTTAGAAACCGGTGTTTGGATTGATGGTGAACTTGATCGGGTGCGTTTTTCTGAAGTCCAGCGTTTCATCGACCAAACCGGCTTGAAGCAAGAGGGGATTGTATCGTCTGATACTGGACTTCAGCAGCTTTCATTAATTATAGGGGAGTTCGATTTAGGCTCGATTCAGCTGCAGGACCTTTCGTTAGTGGTGAGTAGCGCTAGCAATGAGCAATTTAGTACCCGTATTGGCCTCATTAGTGAACAGGTCACAGGGCAGATTCAGATACCGCAACAAAGCAGTGATCCTTATCAAGTTAGTCTTAAGCACTTGTATCTCGAAACAGGCGATGATGATGTTGAAAAAGAGTTATCAACAGACATTTTAGAGACATCCTCTTGGCCGTCGGTTGACCTGGATGTGGCTGCACTCTTCTTAGATCAGAAGCCTTTAGGTAACTGGGCAATGAAAATTCATCCAGAAGCGAATAATGGGCTTGCCGTAAAAAGTATCGTTGCAGAGATGGATGGTTTTCGTTTTGAAGGTACGTCAGGTTGGGAGATTAGAAATCAAAGAGCTGTCAGCTTCCTAGATAGTCAATTGTCAGGCGGAGACTTTGGGAATCTGCTCGAAAAAATAGGTTATCAAGGTGTGCTGGAGTCCACCTCTACAAAATTGGAAAATAAGTTCGCTTGGTTAGGTTATCCTTGGGAGTTTAAGTCAAAGCATCTAGATGGTCTCTTTAAGATGAATATCAGTAAAGGACGTATTGTGGAGGCGGGTAACAGCAGTAATATTTTGCGTATTTTTGGAATCCTTAACCTGAATACAATTATTCGCCGTTTGCAGTTGAACTTCAGTGATCTGTTAGAGAAGGGCGTTGCGTTTGATACTTTGCAAGCTAACTATCTGCTCAGTAATGGGGTTGCTGTCGCTCAGACGCCTCTGATTTTAGAGGGGCCTTCGGCAAATATAAACATGACAGGCACCATTAATATTCCCGACAAAAGCCTCGATAGTAAAATGGATGTAGTGCTGCCCTTGACGAGCAATCTGCCGATCGCCGCCGTCTTGCTAGGTGCTCCTCAAGTGGCGGGTGCGGTCTTTATTATCGATAAATTGATAGGTGATAAATTAGAGCGTGTAACAACACTCAAATACAGTCTGAAGGGGCCTTGGGAAGAGCCTGTCGTGAATGTCTTCAAGGGTGAAACCAAAACAAAAGAAACCCACGGTTTTACTGAAGGAAAGTAATATGACCTGTCTAGCTGTTGTGCAAATGGTATCGGGGACGGACCTTGAGGCTAATTTAGTGATAGCAGAGCGTCGATTGAAAGAGGCTGTTGAGCAGGGGGCGCGCTTGGTGCTTTTTCCTGAAAACTTTGCCTTATTTGACAGCACACGTTTACATTCATTAGCCCTCTCCGAAAGCCGTGATAGAGGCGTTTATAAACGCTTATCTGGATGGGCAAAGCAATACCAAGTGTGGATTTTTGCCGGCAGCTTACCAACCCTTGTTAAGGGAAGTGAGCGCGTTCGTTCTTCATTGTATGTATTTTCACCTGAGGGCAAAGAGATTGCACGCTATGATAAGCGGCATCTGTTTGATGTGCAGGTTGCTGATCAGAAGGGGAGTTATCAAGAATCCTCTTTTATTGAGCCTGGTGATGGACTCGTCGTCGTGGATACAGAGATAGGTAAAGTTGGATTAAGTATCTGTTATGATCTTCGTTTTTCCGATCACTTCTGGCAACTAAGGCGCATGGGTGCTGAGTTGATTGTCGTACCCTCTGCTTTTACACAAGTGACAGGGGACGCCCATTGGACTGCCTTATTACGGGCGCGCGCAATTGAAACCCAATGTTATCTACTCGGTGCGAATCAGGGCGGAGCACACAGTATCTCTCGTGTTACCTCGGGTCATTCAATGATTGTTGATCCTTGGGGAAGAATCACCGCAGAGTGTGGTTTAGGAGAGGCAGTTATTCTAGCGAACTTTGATAAAGCATTGTTAGATGATATTCGAACTAAAATGCCTGTCTTACAACAAGCGAGGGGTTAGCTCTTTTGCTTGTAACCGAGCAAAAGAGCCAGAGTTTTACTGCTGCGTTTCTTCTAGCTCGCGTAAATATTTAAACAGCTTGCGCTTCGCCGCAGGTGGTTTATTTTGCGCTATCTCACGTTGAGCGTTTCGAATCAGTTGTCGTAAATGTTGAATATCGGTATGTGGATATTCCGTCAAAATAACATCAAGCATAGCGTTATCATCTTCAATTAACCGGTCGCGCCACTTCTCCAACTTGTGGAAAACTTTATTGTGGGCTTCTTTGGTAACATCAAAACGATCAATCGCTTCCTGAATAGCTTCACCATCAGCATTGCGCATCAGTTTGCCGATATATTGCATCTGTCTACGGATTGCCCCTCTTGCTGACAGTCGCTTCGCTTCATCAACAGCGGCGCGGAGCGTGTCATCGATTGGGAGTTTATCAAGCTGGTCAGGCTTTAGATCAACAAGTTTAACGCCAATATCCTGGAGAGCTTCCACATCGCGTTTTTTCTGAGAGCGACTTATCCAATTGTCGTCTTCGTCTTCATGTATATCGAAATTATTCTCGTTCATTCATTTACCCGTAAAAGTAGGTTGCCAGACCTAGGAAAGCAAAGAAACCTACTACGTCTGTAATCGTTGTCAGTAAAACACTCCCAGCTAATGCTGGATCGATTCCCCATGACTTTAATGCCAGAGGAAGTAGTGTGCCCGAGAGGGCACCGGCTATTAAATTTATAATAATGGCCAAGCCAATGACTAAGCCAATCGTGGTATCGTTAAACCAGTAAATGGAAACGGCCGATACGACCAACGCCCATAAAATACCGTTGAGGCCACCTACCAAAAGTTCCCTATTCAGCAGCCAGCCTGCGTTAGAACGCTCGACATGGCCTAGGGCTTGCCCACGAATTACCAAGGTTAATGTTTGACTGCCGGCGATACCACCCATAGAGGCAACAATAGGCATTAAAACTGCTAATGCGACCACCTGGTTAATCGTATCTTGAAAGATGCCAATGACCGAAGAAGCAAGCAGCGCTGTAAGTAAGTTTATACCGAGCCAAATGGCGCGTCTTCGGGTCGTTTTCATTAGCGGCGCGAAAGTATCTTCATCTTCATCAAGACCGGCCATACTCATCAAAGAATGGTCTGCATCTTCACGGATAACGTCAACGACATCATCGATCGTTATACGCCCTAAGAGCTTCCCTTTTTTGTTAACGACAGGTGCGGATACATAATCGTGCTTTTCGAAAAGTAAGGCGACCTCGTCATCCGGCATCTCAGCAGGGATCGGTTTGATGGTCGTATTCATAATTTCGCGGACAGTGATATTCGGGTCAGATACCAATAACTTGGTCAAAGGCAGCATCCCGATATAGGACTCTTTGCGACGACTGACAACAAATAGGCTATCTGTCATCTCTGGAATTTCATTATGCCTGCGTATGTAACGTAATACGGTCTCGACGGTGATATCGGGACGAATGGTCACCGTATCGGTATTCATAAGACCGCCCGCGGTGTCTTCAGGGTAGGAGAGAATCTCCTCCAGACGCTCGCGATTTTGCTGATCCATAATGGTCAGCAGTTCTTTGGTGACTCTCTCTGGTAGTTGCTGCAATACGTCTGCAAAATCATCAGTATCCCAATCCTCTGTGATTTCAAGCAGTCGGTCGGTATCCATTCGACTCAGAATGTCAGACTGAATATCGTCAGGGAGGTATTGAAGAACTTTACCCTCATTATCAGAGTTAATGAGGTTCCAGATGATTTGGCGTTCTTTAGGTGGCGATTTAGCAAGTAGATCAGCCACTTCTACAGGGCGCAACGCATGATTTAGGGTGAAACGTACTTGTTGAAATGCACCGCTATCGAGTGCTCGATTGAGCTTGTCTAAAGCTGAGGTGGTTTCGTTCGTACTCATGATGACCTTGTATAAGGAAGCGCTAGAGATGTCTTAAGTGCCAGTATACCTGATTGGTCGCATGTGAGCAGCTTTAGCGTAATTCGGCCTTACTCTTCCTCATCAAAACGGTTGTTGATGAGTGCTTCAATCGCATTCATGGCTTCTTGCTGGTCCTCACCCTCTGTTTTAATGGTCAGTTCCGTTCCCTTGCTAGCGGCTAACATCATAACAGACATGATACTTTTTGCGTCGACTTCTCGACCTTCTTTAACAATCTGTATATTGCAAGAAAACCGTGACGTAACGCCTATTAGCTTTGCCGCGGCTCTCGCATGCAGGCCTAATTTATTGATGATAAGTATTTGCTTTTCCAGCATGGTGATCCCTTAGCAAATGTTCGGAGGATTAATGAAGTTCCCTGTGCCTGACATACACATTGCTCATTAGCTTTTTAAAGTGCTGTGTCAGTTGTTCGGCAACAAATACGGAGCGATGCTGGCCTCCGGTGCAACCAATTCCAACCGTCACATAGCTTCTATTGTTTTGTGAGAACTTAGGTAACCAAGCCTCAAGGTAACTTTGAATATCTTGGATCATCTTTTGAACATCTGCATCTTTACTAAGAAACTCAATAACGGGCTTTTCTTGGCCCGTATGTTGTCTTAGCTCAGGTATCCAATAAGGATTGGGCAGTATTCGCATATCGAACATTAAGTCGACATCCATAGGAACACCATGTTTGAAGCCAAATGATTCAAACTGCAGTGATATGGTTTGATCAGACCGCTGCATCACTCTAATCTTGATGGTATCACGTAGTTCATAGAGTGATAAACGCGTGGTATCGATACGAATATCAGCCATTTCGGCAATCGGCTCAAGCAACTTATACTCGTATTCAATCGCATCAGGTAAGTTACTGATAATATCTGACATAGGATGACGGCGGCGGGTAGAGCTGTAACGCTGAATCAGCGTTTCTTGAGAAGCATCTAAGTAGAGAAGCTCGACTGTTAAGTCAGATATACTTTGTAGTTGATTAAGTATATCGGGGAGCTGCTCTAAGTTATTCGACAAGTTGCGGGCGTCTATGCAGACCGCAATTTGGCTCATAGAGGTCGAGCCATCCAGCATGTGTTTGATCAGATCCGGCAGAAGCGTGGCCGGCAGGTTATCAATGCAGTATAGCCCGAGATCTTCAAGCGCCTGTAGTGCTGTACTTTTTCCAGAACCTGAACGGCCGCTGATAATCACGAGCTTCATGAGTGATTACTCAGGTGTTCCGAATAATTGTGCTGCCAAAGCAAATAATGCATCATCCGACTCAGCAGAGCGAAGTGCATCCCTAGCACTATTTTGGCTGAAAACTTCAGCGAGTTTGCCGAGTGTTGATAAGTGTTCATCACAAGCGTCTTCTGGAACGAGAAGAAAAAACAGTAGATCCACAGGACGATTATCTATCGAATCAAAATCGATAGGTTCGGATAGGTGAACGAGTAAGCCCAAAGCACCTTTAATACCAGGTAGTCGGCAGTGTGGGATCGCCACACCTTCGCCGATACCTGTGCTTCCGAGCCGTTCCCTGCCGATAAGACCTGTAAACACCTGTTCTGTGGTTACATCTTCATCTGCTTCAGCAATGATTGTGCTGGCAAACTCTATAACACGTTTTTTACTACCACCTTCGACACTGTGAAGGGTTCGGGTAGTCGATAGCAGGGATATAATAGACATGAATGATTCTAGTTTTCGGGTTATTTGTGGCTTTTCATTTTTTCTTTGTGCTTGATGATCTGACGATCGAGTTTGTCAGTTAAACCATCAATTGCAGCGTACATATCTTCATGTTCGCTAGTCGCGAACACTTCACCGCCAGAGATGTGCATATCAGCTTCGGCTTTCTGGCGTTGTTTGTCGACGCTTAAGGTAACTTGTACATTAGTGATGTTGTCAAAATGACGCTCTAGCTTTTCAAACTTAGTCGTTACATATTCACGCAGGGCATCGGTTAACTCTAGGTGATGGCCAGTAATGTTGATTTGCATAGGTATCTCCTTTTTACAACAATGAGTGTTGTCTTACGATATTCATTAAACCAGACGCTTGCGCTCATTAGAAGGTGCAATGTTCATCGCTTCACGATATTTAGCGATGGTGCGTCGCGCCACTTGTATGCCTTCATCTTCTAACAGTTGAGCTATTTTATTATCACTAAGCGGTTTGCTTGGATTTTCAGCAGCAATGAGCTTTTTAATCACGGCTCGTATAGCCGTAGAGGAAGCAGCACCGCCATCACTTGTGTTCACATGGCTTGAGAAAAAGTACTTTAATTCAAAAATACCACGTGGGGTATGCATATATTTTTGTGTCGTAACACGAGAAATGGTGGACTCGTGCATCTCAACGGCTTCGGCAATATCATGAAGCACCATAGGTTTCATCGCCTCTTCACCGTACTCTAAAAAATCAGCCTGTCGATCAACTATTTGGTGTGCCACTTTCAACAAAGTTTCATTTCGGCTTTGTAAGCTTTTAATAAACCAGCGTGCTTCCTGAAGATGATTCTTGAGGTAAGTGTTGTCTGCACTATTATCCGCTCTTTGTATCATATTAGCGTAAGTTGAGTTGATGCGCAGGTTTGGCGATGCATCTTGATTTAAAGACACCGTCCAAATGCCTCTATGCTTTTCTACATAGACATCAGGAATGACATACTCCGCTTTACTACTTGAGATCATGGAGCCTGGGTAGGGGTTTAATGACTGAATGAGTTCAATAATGATCTGTAGTTGGGGCTCTTTGATGCGTAGTTTGCGCATCAGTTGTTTGTAATCTCGGCTACCTAACAGATGGATGTGCTGGTTACAAAGGGTAATGGCATATTGCAGTAACGGAGTTTCATTAGGCAGTTGCTTAAGCTGAATACTGAGACACTCTCCTAGACTACGAGCGGCTACACCTGGAGGGTCAAACTGTTGAATTCTATGCAGAACTGTTTCTGCTTCATCAAGCTCAATATCACTGAATAGCTCAGGTTCCTGCTCTTTTAAATGCTCTAGGATTTCATCAATTCCGCTACGTAGGTAGCCTTCGGTATCAACCCCATCAATAATAGCTTCGCCAATAAGTCTATCTGCAATCGACATAGGCGTGAGGTTGAGTTGCCAGCTTAGATGATCCTGTAAGGTTTCTTCGGCTGTATCGTTCGACTCGAAAGAGGAGTCATCATCACGTTGAGCGTTGCTGCTGGTCGATGCAGACGTTTGATAGGTGTCATCCCAAGAAGAGTCGGTCGAGAGATCTTCCGGAATACTATCACTCCATTGATCATCAAATGAGTTATCTGAATCCTGATCCTCATTAAAAGTGTGATCCGAATCATGCTCTTCATTTTTCGAAGATTGCTGATTTTTTAACGAGTTGAAGTCTTCACTAGGTGTCGTGATTTCTTGTTGTTGCTCGCCAATCTCTTCATTTTCATCACCCGTTTCAAGCATAGGGTTACTATCAAGAGCTTCTTGAATCTCTTGTTGAAGATCGAGCGTTGACAGTTGCAGCAATTTGATCGCTTGCTGTAACTGAGGGGTCATCGTTAGATGTTGACCCATTTTAAGTTGTAATGACTGCTTCATAAAATTACAACATGACTCCAGAAGGACTGATCATTTCACTTAAAGTTTGAAAGACGCGCCTAAGTAGGCTGCTTTCACTTGTTCATTGGCTAAAATATCGGAAGGTGCTCCCTGCGCCAGAATAACACCCTCACTTACAATATAGGCTTTTTCACAGATATCGAGAGTTTCTCTCACATTATGATCGGTAATGAGTACCCCGATACCTTTAGATTGAAGATGTTTTATGGTCTGTTTAATGTCATTAACAGAGATAGGGTCGACACCTGCAAAAGGCTCATCAAGCAGAATGAAGGAGGGCTCTGACGCAAGCGCTCTAGCAATTTCTACCCTGCGTCGTTCACCACCTGATAGGCTCATACCTAGGCTATCTTTTAGATGAGTAATATGGAACTCTTCGAGTAGCGAATTGAGCTTATTGATGCGCTCTTCCGGTTTAAGATCTTTGCGCATCTCTAAGATACCCATAAGATTGTCATAAACACTGAGTTTACGGAATATAGAGGCTTCTTGAGGCAAGTATCCGATACCGCGTCGTGCGCGCTCATGCATTGCCAAGCTCGTAATATCTTGGTCTTTGATCAATATCTGACCTTGGTCTGAGCCAATAAGACCTACAATCATATAAAAGCAGGTGGTTTTGCCCGCACCGTTAGGGCCGAGTAGCCCTACAATCTCGCCACTCTTTATTTCTAACGATACATCTCTGACAACCTGGCGCTTTTTGTAAGACTTGGCGAGATGATTTGCAACTAAGGTGTTCATATCTTTATTTGGCCTTAGGCTGAATAATCATCTGGACACGCTCACCAGAAGATCCATTGCCACTGTAGGCATTTACGATCGCTTTATCCATTTGGTAGACAATACGTTCACCACTAAAGCTGTCTTTGTCTTGTACCACTTTTGCTTTATCAGTGATGGTTAGTGTTTGCGAATTAATTTTATATTCCATCCGCATACCATAAGCAGTAGTGATTGGTTTGTTTGAAGCAGGCTGTTGAACGAAACTCGCGGGCGAGCCAGACGCGATAATGCTGTCGATATCATCATTCTTACGAAAAAGCTCTACCTTACTCGCTTTGATTTGCATACTACCTTGGCTGATAACTACATTGCCTGTATACAGAATAATGCCTGTTTGCTCGTTGATTTGAGCGCTATCAGCACTGATTTCAATCGGTTGTTTTCTATCATCCGGTAGGGCAAAAACCAAATCGCAATAAATGAGTGCGACCAATGAGAGCAGTTTGAAAATGCTGCTATTTTTTAACATGGTAAGTACCTTTTACCTCTGAAAGAAGATCTGTTGTTTGGGTAGCGTAATTAATGACCATACCCGTCGCTGTTGTGACCTGCTGTTTATATCTGATCGTTACGGGTGCATCGGTTTTTGCAATCTTTTGGTCACGCAGCAGCGTGAGTTGTTCTGTCTCTAATGTGCTTTGATTGGGTAGAGAAAGATTATGCGACACCACCACCTGCTCGGCAAGATCGATTCGATTCTCATCATCATAGAGGGTACCCGAGCGACTGTTAGTCGAAAGCTCTTCCCCCTCATCAGATACCAATGTTATTGAGGGTTCAGTGAGCTCCGAAAGACCTTTCTCGGTCAGATGTTGCAACTCTTTCACCGAAAAATAGCGCTCTAGATTGCCTTGGGCATCATATTCCTTTGCTTGAGTGTCCTTCATAAAGTAGTCGATGCCCGAGCTAACTCTTGTTCCCTGTGCACTGATAAAACCCTCCTCTTGATGAAAACTCCAATAAAAGAAGAGGGGTGTCAGTAGGAGAACGGCAGCAAAAATTCGAACTTTACTGCTGCTGAACGACATAGTCAGATAAACCTCGCATAGGCATCTTTAAGTTTGTCTTGTGCATCTAAAATGGCTTCGCAAAATTCACGTGCAGCACCGTATCCACCGGTGCGAGAGGTGCACCAGTCGGCTTTTTCTATGACTAACGGGTGAGCATTTGGCACGGTCGCACCTAAACTGACTGCAATAATTGCAGAAAGGTCAGGTAGGTCATCACCTATATAAGCGGTTGTTGATGCGTTATGGGTTGTGGTTTCCCAAATCTCTTTGAGTGCAGCTAACTTGTCATCTCGCCCTTGACGAAGGTAGGTCACGCTTAATGATTCTGCGCGAATTTCAACTTGCGGGGATCGTCTACCCGTAATGATAGCTGTTTCGATACTAGCATCATGTAAGAGTTTAATACCTAATCCATCAAGGGTATTAAACATTTTGACTTCACGGCCATCCGGTAAAAAATGGAGGCTGCCATCTGTCATTATGCCATCAACGTCAAATACCACTAAGCTGATATGGGCTGCTGCATTTTTGAGCACTTCAGAATCAAGTTTCTTCATTAAATAACTCCTGCTTTGAGCATATCGTGCATATTGAGCGCGCCAACGGGGCGATTTTGCTCATCACAAATCACTAACGCATTGATGGCTTTGCTTTGCATGATTTGCAATGCTTCTGCTGCAAGGAGTTCAGGTGAGACAGTTGTACATTTTTTAGTCATGACTTGATTGATTGCTGTTGTCTTCAAATCTATCGACTGATCGAGGGTTCGACGAAGATCGCCGTCGGTGAAGATCCCAATCAACTGGCCATTTTTATCGACTACAGTCGTCATGCCGAGTCGTTTTCTGGTTACCTCAAGCAATGCATTGTTGATGGTGGTGTCTTCAGATACAACCGGCACATCCTGAGCTGAGTGCATTAGGTTTTTGACTTTCAATAGTAGTTTTCGGCCAAGGCTGCCACCGGGGTGTGAAAATGCAAAGTCTTCCGCGGTAAAGCCTTTCGCTTCTAGCAGGGCAATGGCGAGTGCGTCGCCTAAGACGAGCTGCGCCGTTGTGCTAGAAGTAGGAGCTAGTCCGAGCGGGCAGGCTTCTTTTTCAACACCGATGTGCAGGTTAGCATCAGCGGCTAAAGACAAGGTTGAATGGGGATTCGCGGTAATACTGATTAACGGCGCATTCATTCGTTTGATAAGTGGTAGTATGGTGACAATCTCAGCTGTTTCACCTGAGTTTGAAAGGGCAAGCACAACATCCTGAGAGGTAAACATCCCCATGTCACCGTGGCTAGCCTCGCCTGGATGAACAAAAAAAGCGGGGGTTCCTGTACTCGCAAGTGTTGCGGCAATTTTATTGCCAATATGCCCAGATTTACCCATGCCTGTAATAATGACTCGCCCTTTACAATGCAGCATTAGCTCACAGGCTTTATCGAAGCTTTCATCCAAAAAATTAAGTAGTTCAGATACCGCTTCAGACTCTAGCTTGATGGTGCGAGTAGCCGATTCAATATAAGTTTTTGATAAGGACATAAGTGAACCTGTGCTTTTAAATAACTTTTAAATAGAAGTAGTGTACAGCATAGCCATATAACCCGCATACGCGAGGGTCAAAAAACCGCCTTCAGTTCGACTAATACGCGCGGGTTTTTGTAGCAAACAAAAAACGATCAGAACTAAGGTAATACAGAGCATGACAAGGTAGTCTCTATTGAAGGCGATCTCTTCGACGGCCAGAGTGTCTACAAATCCGGGCAATGCCATAACGGCCGCTAAGTTGAATATGTTGGAACCGACGACATTACCCAATGCGATATCGTGGTGATTTTTGAGTGCACTGGTAATCGAGGCGGCTAATTCAGGAAGACTGGTACCAATAGCTACAATGGTTAAACCGATTATCAGATCGGATACCCCTAGCATAATGGCAACCTGTGTCGCGCCCCAAACTAGCATTTTGGAGCTGGCAATGAGTAAGCTAAGTCCGATCACTAGCCAAAACACTGCCGTTGAGGTTTTCATCTCAGGAATCTCTTCCGCCTCGTCCGCTAGGTGGTCGTCCGCTGCGCCTGAATGTTGGTACTTTGCGAAAATAAATAGGCAAAGTGCGAGCGATGTGAATAAAAGAATACCGTCTTTAAAGTCGAGTATGAAATCGTGCAGCACATACCCTGCTATCAGAGTAATGCCGAGTAAGAGGGGTATCTCTTTCTTTAAAACTCCTGACTTAACTGGAAGCGGAGCAATAAGTGCGGTAATACCGAGAACTAATCCAATATTGGCGATATTTGATCCCACAGCATTACCAATAGCTAAATTGCCGGCATCTTCAAGTGCTGCTGTAAGTGACACGAGCATTTCAGGGGCAGAGGTACCAAAAGCGACGATCGTCAGGCCAATTAGCATAGGTGACATACCGAGGTTTTTAGCTGTTGCGGCAGCACCTAAAACAAAACGATCAGCACTCCAAACAAGAATGACTAAACCGGTAAGAATCGATAAAATGGATAAAAGCATAATAGAATTTAAAGCCGTTAAATATAAAGCGGCCTATTAAAGCAGAACAGGCGATCAACGCAAGTTAAAAAGGGAAGATCAGTTCACGTTTAACCTCGCTAATGATATAGTGCGCGTCCAGTTGTTATCTAACTAAGCTCTATTATCAATACCCTATTTAGAGTCGGGAATAAGTGATTAATGTCGAAAATCAATAGTTCTGATTCCATTATCAAAGTTGATAATCTTTGTTTTAGTCGTGGGAGTCGCCCCATTTTTCGTGGAGTCGATTTAAATATTCCGCGCGGCAAAATTACAGCCATAATGGGCCCTTCCGGAACCGGTAAAACCACTCTGTTAAAATTGATAGGGGGGCAGCTTAGGCCAGATTCTGGGAGCATTTTTGTTGATGGCAACAATGTACATAAGCTTTCTAGGCAGGATCTTTTCACGTTGAGAGAAAAGATGGGGATGCTGTTTCAGAGCGGTGCGCTCTTTACGGATATGACGGTATTCGACAATGTCGCCTTTCCTATAAAGGTGCACACGGATTTACCTGCCGATATGATTCGAGATGTTGTTTTATTAAAGTTGCATGCGGTTGGCTTACGCGGTGCTGCACACCTGATGCCGAGTGAGTTGTCTGGGGGTATGGCAAGACGTGTTGCATTAGCTAGAGCGATTGCGTTAGATCCCGATCTTGTGATGTATGACGAGCCTTTTACCGGACAAGATCCTATCGCAATGGGGGTCTTGGTTAATTTAATACGACGTATTAATAAGGCACTAGGGCACACAAGTATTATTGTTTCTCATGATATCAAAGAGACAATGACCATTGCTGATTACATCTATCTTTTAGCTGATGGCAAAGTGATTGCTTCAGGTACGCCTGAAGAGCTTCATCAAAACCAAACAGCTCAAGTGCAGCAGTTTATGGAAGGTTTACCCGATGGCCCGGTACCTTTCCATTTTCCAGCTAAGGATATTATGCAAGAGCTTTATGAGCAGGAGCGTCTTTAATGTATGGTTTGTTAGCAGATATAGGCAAATCAACACTGGATAGATTGGCAGCAGTTGGGCGTTCGGGGGGGGTTCTGTTTCAGTCGTTGGTGGCTAAACCAGATCCTTTCACGATGTTTCCCTTGATGCTAAAGCAAATCTATTTTGTGGGTGTCTTGTCACTGATCATCATTATCGTATCAGGCTTATTTATTGGTATGGTTCTTGGTTTGCAAGGCTACACCATTCTTGTTGATTACGGTTCTGAACAGGCTGTCGGTCAGATGGTTGCGTTGAGTTTGGTGCGGGAGTTGGCGCCGGTCGTTACAGCGTTACTCTTTGCGGGACGAGCTGGCTCGGCGTTGACGGCTGAAATCGGCTTGATGAAAGCAACAGAACAGCTCTCTAGTCTTGAGATGATTGGGGTTGACCCTCTTCGAAGAATTGTTGCGCCACGTTTATGGGCCGGCTTTATTTCCATGCCGCTGTTATCAATTATTTTTGCAATGGTTGGTGTGTTTGGTGGAGCGTTGGTCAGTGTCGAATGGTTGGGTATTTTCGAAGGCTCATTCTGGGCGAACATGCAAAACTCCGTTGATTTCTCGGAAGATGTCATCAATGGTGTGATTAAGGCAATTGTTTTTGGATTTGTTGTCACATGGATAGCAGTCTTTCAAGGGTATGATTGTGTGCCAACTTCTGAAGGCATCAGTCAAGCAACTACTCGAACTGTAGTGTATTCATCTCTGGCTGTGCTGGGGTTGGACTTTGTGTTAACCGCATTGATGTTTGGAGATTTATAAGATGCGTATGCGCTGGATTGAGATCATGGTTGGCTTCTTTATGGTACTAGGTTTTCTAGCACTGGCTGGGTTGGCCTTAAATGTAAGTGGACTTAAAATGTCCTCGAATGCTGGAAGTTACAATGTTTACGCATATTTTGAGAATATTGGTGGCTTAACGCCTCGTGCGAAAGTGACGCTTTCCGGTGTACAGATAGGTGAAGTAAAAAGTATCGAAATTGACAAGAAAAGACTGAACGCTCGTGTCACTATGGCGATTAATGCTGATGTAGACTACCTGTCGTCTGATAGCTCTGTACAAATTTTGACTGCAGGTTTACTGGGTGAACAATATTTGGGTATCACGCCAGGCTTTGAAGAAGATGTGCTAAAAAATGACAGTGTTATCAAAGACACTCAGTCAGCACTGGTTCTTGAAGACCTGATAGGCAAGTTTCTTTTTAACAAAGTGAGTGAGTAGAGGATACTCTTCAATGAAACGTTTTTTAGTTGCGTTAACTGTAAGTTTTACATTATTGCTAAACGCTAGCTTTGCTATGGCAACCTGGAAAGAAGCGAGCGTGGAAGTAGAAACAACAATCGAAGAGATGATTGCTGTCGTCAATAAGCACAAGGCAGCTAAAACGGCTGATGTTGACTCTGTGGCCGCAGAAATTGAATCTATTGTTGATAGGGATGTTGATTTTGAATACTTATCAAAATGGGTGATGGGTAAATATTACCGTCAAGCGACTGATGAAGAGCGTGGTAAGTTTGCCAAGGTTTTTAAGCAAACCATGATCAAAACCTATACAAAGTCTCTATTAGAGTTCGATATTGCTTCTTATAAGCTTGTTGAGCCTACAAACGTTAGCCCTGAAGATGATAAACAGGTGGTATCGGTTGAGGTAACATCAGGGGCGGGTACTGTTTACACGCTGGTCAATTACATGGCGAAAGAAAATGGTTCTTGGAAGCTCGTTAACGTCATGCTTAACGGCATCAATTTGCGTATCACTTTCAAAAATCAGTTTGCCGATATGATGCAGCGTCTGCAATACGATGTAGGCCAAGTAGTTGACTCTTGGCAAGCTCAGATCGATGACAAACCAACGAAGAGCTAATGTGTGACTGACTATACGCTAACTAACAATGAAGGTCAGATCTCCTTAAAGGGGGATCTGACCTTTTCGACGATTATTGGTGTGCGCGAAAAGCTAGAAAAGGCAATTCGTGCCGGAAATAAAGAGTTCGTGATAGATTTCGCAAATGTTTCACGAGTGGATAGCTCGTCTATATCACTCTGCTTATGTTGTTTGCGACTGGCCAAACGTATCGATAAAACGCTGCATTTTAAAAACTTACCTGCGGATATTAACGCTATTGCGCATTTAGTAGGGCTTGAGTCGCTATCCGAGCTTTGATGACCCTTTCTGTTTTAGTTTCGCGTTTTAGTGGCTAATTCGGTATCATTCTGCGCCTATTTGTAAACAGGTTTGTTCTGGAGTACTTCATGCATTCTGAAGATGTAAAAAAGATTATAGAAACACATATCGAAGGTTCGCAGGTTATTACTGCAGGTGAAGGTTGTGACTTTCAGGTTACGGTTATTGGTGAAGTATTTGCAGGTTTAACACCGGTTAAAAAGCAACAGCTTGTTTATCAATGCTTAAATGAATATATAGCGAATGGGTCTATCCATGCGCTGACGATTAAAACCTACACCCCGGCTCAGTGGTCAGCTTTGCAGGGCTAATTAGCGGTTATTAGGAATACCTTAATGGATAAACTCCTTATCGAAGGGGGTGCGTGCCTTAATGGCGAAGTGCGTATCTCTGGCGCAAAGAACTCGGCTTTGCCTATTCTTGCTGCCACTTTGCTGGCAGATGAGCCGGTAACAATTTGTAACTTACCCCATCTGCATGATATCACCACGATGCTTGAACTCATTCGTCGTATGGGGGTTGAGCTTACTATCGACGAAAAATTAAGTGTCGAGATCGATGCGCGAACCATTAAGGATTTTCATGCGCCATACGATTTAGTGAAAACCATGCGTGCATCGATTCTGGTGCTTGGTCCTCTGTTGGCACACTTTGGTGAAGCGCAGGTGTCGCTGCCGGGTGGTTGTGCGATTGGTAGCCGGCCTGTTGATCTGCATATTCGTGGTTTAGAAGCGATGGGTGCTGACATTACCGTAGATAACGGTTATATCCGAGCGAAAACCAATGGGCGCTTGAAAGGTGCAAAAATATTTTTTGATACCGTTACAGTAACAGGTACAGAAAATATCCTAATGGCCGCTGCATTAGCTGATGGCCAAAGCATCATTGAAAATGCAGCTCGTGAACCTGAAGTAATTGATTTGGCGGATTGTTTGATTGCTATGGGGGCCGATATTAAAGGTGCCGGAACGGATACGATTATCGTTAATGGTGTAAAGTCTCTAAAAGGCTGTCGTTATTCAGTTATGCCCGATCGCATTGAGACTGGCACCTACTTAGTGGCAGCTGCCGCCACTCGCGGTTATGTGAAAACGAAGAATACTCGTGCTGATATCTTAGATGCTGTGCTTTTAAAGCTTAAAGAAGCCGGTGCTAAAATTGAAACAGGTGATGACTGGATCTCTTTGGATATGGAAGGTCGTCGTCCTAAGTCTGTGAATATTACCACCGCACCCTATCCAGCATTTCCTACGGATATGCAGGCGCAGTTTGCTGCCTTAAACGCTGTCGCTGAAGGCGTAGGACATATTAAAGAAACGATTTTTGAAAATCGTTTTATGCATATGCAAGAGATGATTCGTTTAGGTGCAAACATTCTTATCGATGGTAATTCAGCAACGATTGAGGGCGTCGATAAACTTAAAAGTGCACCGGTTATGGCAACGGATCTGAGAGCCTCAGCAAGCTTGGTTATTGCTGCGTTGGCTGCCGAGGGTGAAACTGTCATAGATCGTATTTACCACATTGATCGTGGTTACGAATGTATTGAAGAAAAATTGCAAATGATGGGTGCGTCTATTCGCCGTATCCCGGGCTAAGTGAATACCATGATGATGAAACAACAGCTTACGATCGCGCTGTCTAAAGGTCGAATTCTTGAAGAGACGCTGCCTTTGTTAGAGGCGGCTAACATAACCCCTGTCGAGGATATTTTTAAGAGTCGTAAGCTGATTTTCGATACGAATCACGACAATATTAAATTTGTAGTGATTCGTGCTACCGATGTTCCGACCTACGTCGAATACGGTGGGGCTGACATGGGTATCGCCGGTAAAGATGTCTTAATGGAACATGGTGGTGAAGGCTTATATGAACCACTAGATCTTGAGATAGCGAAGTGCAAATTAATGGTTGCTGGTATGGCGAATGCCGGTCCTGTTGACGGTCGTATGCGTGTAGCGACTAAGTTTGTGAATGTTGCGCGGCACTTCTTTGCTCAGCAAGGGCGTCAAGTTGATATCGTCAAACTCTATGGTGCTATGGAGCTTGCACCTATCATGGGTTTAGCAGATCGAATCGTAGATATTGTTGACACCGGTAACACACTTCGAGCCAATGGTTTAGAGCCGATGGACTTTATCGCTAATGTTAGTTCTCGACTAGTGGTAGGTCAGGCTGCAATGAAAATGAAGTACCGCCAGATACAGCCAATTCTAGACATGATGGCTGAAGCCGTAGCACAAAGACGTGGAGATCAATAATGAATGATTTCACAGTGACTCGTTTAAACGCATCGCAACAGAATTTTGCAGAAGAGCTTGATCGCTTACTGGCATGGGAAAGTGTTTCTGATGCTAAAGTGAATCAGATTGTCGATCAGATACTCTTAGATGTTAAAGCACGTGGTGATGAGGCCGTAGTTGAGTTCACCAACCGCTTTGATAAAACTGATGTCACTTCAATGGATCAACTAGAGCTTAGCAAAGAACGCTTGGCTCAGTCTTTAGACAATCTGCCCGCTGCCCAGCGTCAGGCGCTTGAAGCAGCTGCTACACGTGTGCGTTTGTATCATGAAAAACAGTTGACCACTTCATGGCAGTATACTGAAGCTGACGGCACTATGCTAGGTCAGAAAGTCACGCCAATGGATCGTGTTGGGCTCTACGTGCCAGGAGGTAAAGCAGCTTATCCATCTTCAGTACTGATGAATGCAATCCCTGCTCACGTGGCGGGCGTTG
>DAIRSP010000006.1:0-44487 GCA_036804365.1 Neptunomonas sp.
CTACACCTTCCTTCGCATATTCAATACCTGCCACAATGGTGTGGCGTTTACCGAAAATGTTCTGATCAATAATCAAGTTGGTTTGATTGCCTAGGTAAGTGTTGTCCTGCCAACCGGTGAAAGACCTCAAACCCGCAGAGCGCGCACTATAAATTGAAACGATATAGTCATTCTTCGTCTCACCATAGCGCGTTTTATTTTGTAGCTTCATCGCATCATTGATGTGATAGTCAGCCGTGACGGTAAATATATCTGCAGCGGTTTCTTGGAAATCCAGTCCATCCTGACCCACATAGCCGTACTTATTGAAGGCGCCTGTTGTTCTATCAAACGCGATCCCAGCGTCAGTCCGATCATCCCCTCTAAAGTGGTAAATATCAGCGCTGACCTTTAAATCATCCGTGGCTTGATGCACACCGGAGAGCAAGAAACCTTGGCGCTGTTCAGCAGCGGGCGCACGATTGGGGATATCAGCATCGGTATACAATGCATTTAGGCGAACCGCGGTATCATCAGCTAACACTTGGTTAGTATCAAAGGTAAAACGCTTATATTTATCCGTACCAAAGCCGGATTGCACCGTCGTAAACTCATCATCCATGGAAGCTTTTTTAGTGACCGTATTGACCGCCCCTCCCGTAGATCCACGGCCAGCAAAGCTAGAATTGGGGCCTTTAGATATCTCAACCTGCTCCAGTGCAAAAGTCTCGCGTGTAATCAGCCCTGGTTCTCGCAATCCATCGGTAAAAACATCACTACGCGCTTCATAACCACGAATGATATAACGGTCACCAAATGAGTTACCGCCTTCTCCGGTACCTAATGTAATACCGGGTTGCGCACTTAACAGATCCTTAAGTTCGGTCTTACCTGACTCTTCAATCGCCTCTTTGGTCATTACCGTCATGGTATGAGGTGTTTCTGCTATATCGCGTGTTTGACGGACATCCGACACTTTTTTCGCTTTATATGGCGAGTCAGGTTGTGCATAAGGGTTCGCATCCGCCGCCACACCATTATCTTCGACAACCATGGTGTCTAAAGTAACCTGCTCTGCTGCTTGAACTTGATTCAGCATCGCGCTGGAGATTGCTAATGCTAAGGTACCCGCCATCGCCATCGGTCGATCAGCAGTTAATGAGCGCTTAAGTCCTCGAGTTGTATCGGACATAAATAACTTTCCTTTATTCTTTGTTGGGTTATCGTTGTTTTTGCTCATTTTTGACAAAGCTTCGCCCGAGCCTTAAGGCTCACATCAAGGTTCTTGTTGCTCGTTTCTTTTTTATCTAATGCCGTATGACTCGACATCTTTTAGATGGAAAGCGATTGGCAAGGTAATTACCAAACTTTCCTGTTGCATCTCAGGGGAAAATGCAGGTAACGGTTGAGCCATGCGTAACATCTTGAGCACAGCTTCATCTAACTTTTTAAATCCAGAGCTTTGTTTGATGCTCGAAGACAACACCCGTCCCGTGCGATCCAGTACAAACTGCAAGGTGACGATGCCCTCTTCATTGGCTCTACGCGAACTCAGTGGATAACGTTTATGTTTAGCCAACTTCGCCACCAACACGGATATATAGGAAGGGTGCGCTCCGACATGGCCGCCATTGCTCAGCGTATTTCCACGCCCCGTACTGACTTTGGCTTGCGCATGTTGGCTCTGCCCTGTTTTGCTAATCAAACTCGTTTCTTGTGATACCGGCTTATCACTCGGTTTGGCCTGTTTAAGCTCTGCTTTTTTAGGCTCTGCTTTAGCTATCTCTTTTTTCGGCTTAGGCGGCTCTTTTTTACTCTTTAGCTGCACATCTGCGGTCTGCTTAACGATATCCGGTTGAATGTCTGGCTTAGGTAGAGGGTCGAGTTTCTCAATCACCTCCTCTTTAGGCGTCTCGGCTTCCTGTGGCGCGGATATTTCAGCCGCCTCCAGCGTTTCAGTCGCCTCGCCTAAATCACCTAACATGCCCAAATCAATCTCGACACCCAATTCACCCGGTGCTTTAGCCCCCTCATCATTATTAACAGATGCCCACACCATAAAGGCTGTTAGATGCAGCAGTAAGGCGATACTTGTGGCATAAAACCAATGCTTACTCTTGATCACGTAGCATCCCTCACCTGATAACGGGTCGCCAATGAAACATGTTGTAATCCGCTGGATTTGATCACTTTTAATAAGGCCTTCAGCTTATCCACAGGCAACTGAGCATCGGCTTTTACTAACAACTTGATCTGATCTGGCTGCTCCGTTGTCGTCAGTAAACGACTCAACTCCTCTACAAGCTGCGGCTGATCTAGCGGCTGATCTTGAAAGTAGAGTGCGCCATCGAATCTCATCAATACAATGTAGTGCTCCTCAACTTTTTTGATCTCGCTGACAGAGTTCGGCGGCGTTATCGCAACCGCATCACTGCGTTGAATCTGTCCGGCGATCATAAAAAAGATCAGCATAAGAAAGACCACATTGATCAATGGGATCACCCCATCATCCGTACTACTGGGCTTGCGATTAACCGTATCCAGCTGAATCATTCTGTGACTCCCGCTAACGAGATGTGCTGAGCGCCAGCCAGTTTTAATTGATCAAGCAGATCAATCACAGATTGAGTCGTTACCTCCGGGGCAACATCAATCACAAACAGCGCATCGGCTTCGCTACCTATCTTGTTTTGCAGTCCAGCCAACTCCGTAAATACGCCTTGCTGCCCTTCAAACTCAATCAGCCCCTGATTATTCAATACCTCTATCGTAAAGAGATTCACCGCTGGGTTATCGCCCTGATGAGAAGCGGAACTCAATGTCACTTGACGCCATTGCATAAACTGCGAAGAGAGCATGAAAAATAGCAACAGAATAAAAACAACATCGATCAAAGGCGTCAGACTAATCGCCGACCGACGCCGCGTAATAGCAAGATCAGGCAGCACGCTTGAGATCCTCTGGAGCAACGCTTTGCTCACTCGCCTTTACTTTTCCAACTACCTGTAAAGTGAACACTCGCGTCGTCACATCTTGCATAACGCCAGCAACACGCTCCGCTTTACGTTCCAACCAGTTGTGCAACGCAACCACAGGAATCGCGACAATCAAGCCTACCGCTGTGGTTAACAGCGCTTGCCAGATACCGCCCGACAACACCGATGGATCAACCTGCGAACCCGCCTCTTCCATGCGCTGAAACGCCAAAATCATCCCCTGCACCGTCCCTAACAACCCTAACAACGGGCTTAAGTTGCCGATAACTTCGAGTAGGCGAAGGTAACTACGCAACTGCTCTAAATAGCTTCGCGCAATTCGGCTGAGCTCCTCTTTTAATAACCCGATATCACTATGCGCCCCACTGAGCCCATGCATTGCAACAAAAGCTATGTTCGATGCGGGGCGAGAAATTTTTAAATGCGCTACGGCTTGTGAAAGATCACCTTGCTGCCAGTGCTTCAAGCTTGTTTCTACATCAGCGGTGTTTTCAGGTTGCATCCAGATGAACTGCCATAGCTTTAGCAAGACCACCGCTAACGCGATGACAGAAAAAGCCATCAGTACCCAAACAACGGGGCCACCCAATAGCAAGAAATCCTGAGCTGACTGAATCAACGACAATGGCTCAGCAGCAGCGATTGAGACTGTATCAGGCATCCCTACTGGCATAGCCGTTGGTATGGGATCGGGCAAACCTGCTGATATAGGTGACGGTGTTTGAGAAAGTGGAACTGTTAACGTAGATTGCTCGCTCATTAGATAATCCAAAAGATTAAACATCATTTATCATTAATGATATTCGTTATCATTTGCATTATCAACAGCAATATTTAATTACTACTAACTACTATGCAAAACAACCATGCGACAATTAGCCACATATCTAATTTAGAACTTACTAATATATAGTGTGTCTTATGTTATGTAGAGGGAATAAGAAGTTGAAACCATCAACGACCTCTCTGCCGGTGGCTGCAAACCGCCGATTATTTAACAACATGGAGATACATGATGATTAAACAAATGATATTGGCAGCAGCATTAACGGCGGTTGTTCCATTCAGTACTGCATTTGCTACGGAGCAGAATCAGCTTAGTTATCAAGATCAGCTACGCTATGAGACGCGGACACAAGTGCGCTCTCAGATGCAAAGTGTTAATGATCAAGATACATCAGGTGAAATGAATCGTCACCGAGAACGCACTCGCAACATGTTTACCTTGGAGCAATCTTCTGGAAAAGGCTCAATGATGCAGCAGCGCTCATCAAACATGTATGGCATGAATGGTGTTGGTAGTAGCCGCGGCGGTATGGGTTCAGGAAATGGCAGTGGTAAAGGTCATTAGTCGTTAACTGCCTTATCAAGATTAGCGCAGCTTAAGGCTGCGCTTTTTTATTCATGCGATCGTAATCGGGCATTTTTATGCTGCACTGCACCAAAAAATCCCACTCCATCATACACAGCCTTTCTTAAAAGCCACCTTTTACCTCTTAAAAAAGCGCAAACCCACACTTTTTAGCATTTGGCACACCTGTTGCTTTATTCCCACTAGGTCACTTACCTACTGAGCTCCTCTGGCTCAGACATTAAGAAATATTAGGACAACGGCGTCCATCAAGATTCGATCTTTCGAGGCTTCATGGTGCGTCGTTTTTTTTTGCTCTGAATCCGGTTTTTTATAACTTAAACTCTGTGGGGTACTAACGATGTCTTACTTAATTCCTTCGGAATTTGTGACAAAAATGGTAGATGCCGGTGAATCTAAGATTTACATGTCTACCCGCGATACACTCATTCGCGCTTATATGGCCGGTGCGATTCTCGCCTTAGCCGCTGTCTTTGCGATTACCGTAGCGGTTCAAACCGGCGTTTTCTTAATCGGTGCGATCCTCTTTCCCGTTGGTTTCTGCATGCTTTACCTTATGGGCTTTGACCTACTCACGGGTGTATTTGTTTTAACTCCTCTAGCTCTACTCGACAAACGCCCGGGCGTAACGCCAGCGGGTGTCCTAAGAAACTGGGGTTTAGTTTTTGTTGGTAACTTCGCAGGTGCACTCACTGTCGCTGTGATGATGGCCTTTGTGTTTACCTACGGTTTTAATACTGACCCGGGTCCGGTCGGACAAAAAATCGCCAGTGTCGGGGAAGCTCGTACTCTAGGTTATGCCGCTTACGGTGCTGACGGTTGGTTAACAATCTTCCTCAGGGGCATGCTGTGTAACTGGATGGTCTCTATGGGTGTTGTCGGCGCGATGATCTCCACATCGGTCAGCGGTAAAGTATTGGCTATGTGGATGCCTATTATGCTGTTCTTCTTCATGGGCTTTGAACACTCTGTGGTCAATATGTTCTTATTCCCATCAGGTATTATTATGGGCGGTGACTTCTCTGTAATGGACTATTTTATTTGGAACGAAATCCCAACTGCACTGGGTAACTTAGTCGGTGGGTTAGCCTTTACAGGCCTTACACTTTATAGCACGCACGTGAAAACAGGTGCTAAACGCAACCTAGTATAATCGTTAGTACATCTAAGCAAGCCGCAATCACCTCGTGATTGTGGCTTTTAGGTATCAAAGATGAGTATGTCACTGAAAGTAGCTCTAGGTCAGTATTCACATAAAGGCTGCAAAGCCACTAATCAAGACTTCTTTGGCTCACTGATCCCAAAAGAACCCCAGCTTAGCTTAAAAGGTTCCGCACTAGCACTTGCAGATGGCATAAGTAGCAGTGATGTTAGTCATATTGCTAGCGAAACCGCTGTAAAAAGCTTTCTAAATGATTACTTCTCGACCTCCGAAACATGGACAGTCAAAAAGTCAGCACAATGCGTACTCGCGGCTAGTAACGCTTGGTTATGCTCTCAATCTCGACAAGGACAGCATCGATACGATAGAAACAAAGGTTACGTCTGTACCTTTAGTGCTATCGTGCTCAAATCCACGACCGCACATCTTTTACATATTGGTGACTCCCGAATATATCGCTTAAAAAACAAAGCATTAGAACAGCTCACGACCGATCATCGTTTATGGATATCCCAAGAGAAAAGTTATCTAAGCCGAGGGTTAGGTATCGATGATCAACTCGAAATAGATTACCGAGCAATACCCTTAGCACAGGGGGATGTTTTTATATTGGCCACCGATGGCGTCTATGAGTTTGTTGCTCCCGAATTGATTATTGCGACGCTCGAACGCTATCCTGAAGATCTTGATACCGCCGCACAACAGATTGTGAATGCTGCACTTGCCAACGGTAGCGATGATAACCTCACGATACAGATTGCCTGTATCACGCAACTACCTAAACAAGCAGCACACGAAATACTCCAACAAATCGATGAATTACCCTTCCCTCCCACGCTCGATGCACGTATGAGCTTTGATGGTTTTAGGATTATACGAGAAGTACACGCCACCAGCAGAAGCCATGTTTACCTTGCAGTCGACGAACTCTCTGAAGAAAAAGTCATTTTAAAAACACCCTCGATCGACTTACGCGGAGACGCTCAATATTTAGAGCGCTTTTTACTTGAGGAGTGGATCGCTAAAAGAATTAACAGTCCCCATGTGCTAAAACCCTGCAAACTGTCGCGCAAACGTAACTACCTTTACACCGTGACCGAATATATAGAGGGGCAAACACTTGCACAGTGGTTAATCGATCACCCCAAACCTAGTCTCGAGAGCGTTCGCGGCATCATTGAGCAGGTAGGCAAAGGGCTACGCGCTTTCCATCGTTTGGAGATGATCCATCAAGACCTAAAACCTGACAATATCATGATAGATAAGACGGGCACGGTGAAAATTATCGATTTTGGTTCAACTCGGGTATCTGGCTTGCTTGAGTTGGCAGCTAATAACACGCAGAACAATTTACTTGGAACGGCACTTTATACAGCACCCGAATATTTCCTAGGGGACAGCGGCACACACCGCTCTGATCAGTTTTCTTTAGCAGTGCTCACCTACTATATGCTCTCAGGTACATTCCCTTATGGAACACAGGTTGCTAAGGCGAGGACACCCGCAGCACACCGGGCGCTGTCTTACCAAAGTGTGCTTGATGATGAACGTGAGATTCCGCTCTGGATTGATTATGCGTTAAAGAAAGCGCTGAGCATCGCTCCCCATAAACGCTATGAGGATATTTCAGAGTTTTTATATGACCTACGCCACCCCAACGACACCTTTGTTCACCAGACAAGGCCACCCTTAATTGAACGCAATCCCGTTGTTTTTTGGCAATCTCTCAGCATTATTCTAAGCATCGCGGTTATCTCCCTATTAATAAAGTGACTATCCGCTGAGCGCTAGTCTCTCTATAATCCGGTAGCGATAATGACTGAATCAGCGAGAATCTATATGAAACTAGAAGATATCGACAAAGCCCGTTACAACAAACATGTAAAAATCAGCTTTTTCGCCGTCTGTATTTTCATGATCAGTGTTTCTTTAATGATATCTACAGTCTTGATTCAGCTCTGGGGAGGGCCACAAGGCGAAAATATGTGGCTTAACATGGCAGGCGTAGTTTTAGCTGCACTGATCCTAGCGCAGATATATAAGGGGTTAAAAACACATCCCTTTTTATACGAAGTGGTTTATGTGCGCTCAATTAAAGCTCAACTCAACCGTATCTATCGTAAACAACGTAAAATCAAAGCAGCTGCCGATACCGGTGATATACGTGCGATCGCAATTCTTGATTTTAATTATCGTGCTGCAAGACAAGTTTACGAGCTGGATAACAACACCATCACACTCGAGGATCTAGAAAAATCTCATCTAGAGATCAAAGATCTTCAAGCACATTGGGAACTGGAAACGCTTGAGGAGTATCAACCAGAATGGGTAGACGCATACTAATACGCCTACCCGTGCGGGTTAATGCTCCAGTGTATAGAGAATATCTCCACCACTGGCTGAAGCGCTACTCAGAGATTCAATACTCCAGCGTTTACTTAAGATATAACGCATAAAGAAGGTGCTAGTTGGCTCCATCAAACCCATTCCATATTTGACATAGAGTTTAGGCGAGAGATATTTACCAATATAGATACCGGTATCCTGTACGGAGTCGCCTTCTAAACCGATAGAATCAAGATTGAAGGTATCTGATAGTTTTTCGCCTATTGCATTACCCCCTTTCATCGTCATTGCTGCTGCCGCTCTCATCAGCAATTGCTGCTCTGAAGCACCTGAGCCGGCGCCTGGTGCGCGACCAAACAGTAGATAAGACAATAGACTGCTTTCCGGCATACTCGGGGTAGAGAATAGAGTCAACACAGGCTCGCTCACTGTACCACTAATCTGAGCGCCCGCTGTGACATCCTCAACCACACGCGTTACCCGCATATCTAAGCCTGGATTATCCACGGGTCCACCACTAAAAATGACACTACCCCGCTCTATGGTAAGATCCTGCCCGTAGATTCTATATTGACCGGCTGCAACCTTCATACTACCTGTTGCACGTGTTGCGCGAGAGCCATCATCTTCTATTCTTACGCTGCCTAATAATGAACCTTTAAAACCTAGCGCATCTACAGATACTTTATCGCCGAGTGTTATGCGTACGTCTGTTATAACTTTCTGCTTAGTCGCAGCCATATCTTGACTCTGACCACCCGCCACAATTTGCGCATCATCCGATGCCGTGACTACGCCCGTTTGTTTCGGGGGACTAATCGCCGCTTCTGGAATGATGATTTCACCGCTGAGGTTGACCAGATTAGGCTGAATAGTTAGGTCCAAATCAGGTGAGATCCACGCTTTGATCTCATCTGTAGCGGCTGCTTGGAAATGCTGACCCGATAAATTCAGCTGACCTGCCTTTTTTGGAGGATCAAAGCTGCCCTTGAGATGCAGAGTACCGCCAGCGGATTCTGCGCTCCCCATGATATTAAGAGCCGTGCTGTCTGCTTGATCACGCACGGAAAGCGTTATTTTTTCTACTTTAATTCCGGTTGCCGGTAATTCAGCAGAGGCATCTTCTACTGAGAGATAACCCTGAATAATCGGATTGGCTGCGCTTCCCACTAGTGTCAACTCACCCTTAACCTGACCTTTTACCTCCTGCACACTCGGAGAGAGCACCGAGACAAACGCTAAATCATCTAAGCTGATCAGTGCTTTACCATTCAGCTTAGGTTGAGAGTAAAGACTTTTAACCACAAGATTGGCATTAATGGATCCGACCGGCGAAATAAACGGTAGATTAAAATCGGCAACAAGCCCATCACCTTGGCTTTGGGCATTAAATTGAATACTGCCGGCCCGCACGCTGAGTCCATCATCCTCCAATAGAATCGCGCCACTATTCAGCGTGCCTTGCGCGCTAAAGGTAGGCTTCGCCCCAGTTTTCTGAGAAAACTCAAGCGAACTATTCATCACACCTTCTAACTGTCCACTGACCGTCATAAAGGGTTCTAAAAGTGCAACCGGCAAGGCAGTCAACTGGGCGCTGCCGACCACACCTTTCTTCGTGGTTTGTGACACCTGTGCACAAAGCTCTCCGGTTGATGCGGGTTGGCGTAACAGACATAACGGTGTTATCGAAAACTGATCGGCAGCCGCTTCAATCTGCACCGGGGCTTTGAGCTGCCAACGACCCGCTATCTCATTCTCTAATGAGAGCTGACTCAGACGCCCTTGCCATTGATTTTGCTTTACGCCACCTTGGGCAGAAAGCTCAGCGGCAACAGGTCCGCCCGTCAATGCGAGGTCAATCCTGTGTTGATTCGGCACACCATCGCCTTTGAGGACTAAGCGCTCCCAACGTTCAGCGGCGAGCTGTAACGAGGTGGCATCCACTAAAATATGCGATGTTTTGCCGCCACTGACATCTAGATCAAAATCAGCTTTCAAGGACGCGACTTTATTCACATCCCATTGCACACCGCTCCCCTCTAGCTTACCAACCAACTGAGGCTTTTCTTGCGTACCTCTGAGTGTGCCCTGTCCCTTCACAGATCCCTTAGCATTCGGTAAAAGTTTAACCAGTGAGGGCGCATCAAGCAGCCAATCTAAATTAAGCTGTTTACCGACTTGTCCTGATGCAGCAAGTTGAGCACCTCCCATTATCACGGAGAGGCTATTGACCGTGAGTTCACTCTTTTTAAAACTTAGGCTACCGGTTCCCGATACCTGCTGATCACGTAAACTGCCGCGTAACTGCGCTATCTCTGCGGTTAAATCTGGGCCGTGCTTCGCATCTAACAGACCTTGGCTCTTCAGTGACAATGCAAGTTTGCCAGGCCATTCAGCCCAATGCGCACCAGGATTCACATTTTCTGCGTTTAACTGTACGTCCCACGTTACCTGTGGCAACCATTGCGCCTGACCTTGAAGGTTTAAGGTACCCTCAAGCGCTTTGCCGCTCAGTTCAAAGGTTTGCAGGGCTTTATCCGTTCCTTGGCCGGTTAAACGCCATTCGCCTTTAGGGATTTGTTTGCCTTCTAAAGCCGCTTGTAAGCTGATCTGATACTTTTGCAGTTCTCCGGAGAAATGCAGTGAACCGCTTGGGCTTGCGTAGTCAGCTTCGCCCACTAGGGGATAGCCTAACTTTTTCCACTGACCTTGCAGATCAAAGGTTGGATTGCCGGATTGGAACTGGGTAATCAAACCACTCAAAATCAGGTCTGCGCCCGCATCCGCTTGTGTCAGTTGTAATTGCTGTAATCGAATCTCTTGTTGAGTCGCATCCAAAAGTAAAGTCAACTGGCTCTCGCCCAGTTCTGGTAATCGACTTAATAATGAGCCTTGCAACTTCGCTTGATTGAGATCGCCTTTAATCGTGAGATCACCTGTGATGTGCTGCCCAGCGCGCGTTTTATCAGCGATACCTAGGTCGACATCGATCTTTTTCGCATCGAGCATAAACTCAGGCGCTGTCAGGATTGCGCCAACCTTGCCATCCAGTGTCACGTGTAAAAGCCCAGATAGCTGCTGTTTCAATAAGAGGCTGTCGAGATCGCCTTCGATCCGCCCTTGGCCTTCGAGTGCCGGTTGATCTCCTAAATTAAAGCGCCACTGCGTTGATAGCATCAGCGGATAGTTATCCACCAGTGTTATCTCGCCTTTAAGTGCCACCTGGCCCTGTGGTGCCTTGAGGTCGAGTTGGTCAATCACCAGTTGCTGTTTTTTCGTGTAAGCACTCAGCGCCAGTGCATCAATCACCACCGGCTGAGACAGCACTCCCTCGGCGGTAATTTGTGAAAAGCGCAGCGTCGAAACTAATAGTTGATCTAGTTGCAACTTGAGAGGTAACTCGATCGCAGGCAACTGAATAGGGAAAATAGGCTTATCGTCTTCCGGTTCTTCGCTGGCGGGTAACTGTAGCGTGCTGTTCTCCAGTTCTAACGCTTTGATATATAGCAGGTCATCCATAAAGGCTAAGGGCTGCCAGTGTAAGCGCAATCGATCCGTACGAAAACGTACCGCATCCCACTGATACTCAACGCCGCTCAGCGTCATATCATTGGTTAGTGAGCCCGTTGCCTGTGCGATTTTTAATTCACCTGGCAACCAACGAGGCGCATAATTAACAACCTGTTTTAACCCCGTTTCTGTAGTGATTAGAAAAACCACGAAGGAAACAAGCAACAACAAGAGCAAAACCAGCGCGATTAACATTCTAGGCAGCCAACGTGTGACAATACGATAAAGAATCACAGATCTGCTCCTAGGCTGAAGTGAATTTGGAAGTCGCTGGCTGAGTTATCTTGCGGAATGGCGAGATCTAGTCGAACAGGGCCGATAGGTAAGAACCAACGCACCCCAACGCCGACCCCTGTTTTGAGTTCCATATCAATATCATCGAAGGCATTACCCATATCCATAAAGAGTGCGATACCCCAATCTTTGGTCAGGCGATAATCGGTTTCGATACTGGCCACCAGCAAATTTGCGCCGCCAATCACATCTCCATCGCTGCCCACAGGTCCTAGGCTTTCATACTCATAACCACGGACGCTATTATCGCCCCCCGCAAAAAACCGCTGGGAAGCAGGGAGTAAATTAAAATCACCTGCCCATGTCATGCCCGCATCGACTCGGCCCATCACACGCCATTTTTCATTTAAGCTGTGGATATACTTGCCACCAACACTCAGTTGGATAAAGTCAGTATCGGATAGCAGGCTTGCACTCGCACCCGAGAGTTGGGCGGATAAACGATATCCTTGCTTCACACTCAAGCGGCTTTTGCCAGTGAAGGTATTCGCGCTAACGCGAGGGATCAGAAAACGACTCTGCTGGCTCACTCCGTCGAGCTCAAAGGCTTCCTCTTGATAATCAATGGCCGAAATAAGCTGCCAACGATCATATTGTTTTTGCCATGAGGCACCTATCGCATTGGTTTGCGAAGTAACTGTGTTTGAGTTCTCATCTTCGAAGCTAAGATTGAACGCATAACGATCTTTACGAGGATTTTCGCCAGGAATGGAGTACTCAGCAGTTAAACTGTTGGTCACTTCGGAGGCCAGTAATTCACTGCTAAATTGATGACCGCGGGTATTCACCCAACGTCGGGTCAAACCAAACTTAGTACGTGCACCCGTATCCGTACCGTAACCCAACCCTGCGGTATATTTTGTCTGCGCTTGGGGTTCCAGTGTGACATCAACGGGGACAGTGCCATCTTGAGCACTATCCCAACGCGGGCGAACTTCAACCTGCTTGAAGTAATCACTGTCCATCAAAGAGGTTTGCAGATCAATTAAGGAGCTGGTTTCAATGGAATCGCCCGCTTTAAATGTTGCATAGCGCGAAAGCAGCTCTTCACGAAGTGGCGATCCGGTGAAATTAACGGCACTGACAACATATCGAGGCCCGCTATCAAAGTGCAAAACAACTTTAGCTTCATAACGGATCAAATCAATATCAATGCGATGCTCGGTAAACTCAGCTTTATGATATCCACGTTCAGCGGAAAGCGACATCAGTTGGCGTTTAAACGTCTCATAGTCGCTGTGGATTAAGACACTGCCTTCACGAACAGGTGTTTTATCAAGCAGTTTGGTAAAGGCTTTATCGGAGAGCGCCTCGCCATCAACTTGCAAATCCAGCTGACTAATCTGAATAGGGGTGCCTGGATCAACCTGATACTTAGCCAACCATTGTCCATTTGATTCGGTCAGAGATGACTCAATCTGAGTCTGATAAAACCCAAAAGGTTCTAGTGCTTTTTTGATCTCAGCTGTGGCTTTTTTATGGAGATAGCGAACACGGCTGATGCTGGAAAACTCTTTGCCATCGAGCGAACTGATGCTTAAAGTACCGCGAATATTTTGCTCTTGTTCACTATTTGCTGCTTTTATCTCAATTTTTAATGTATCAGCACTGGCTAACCTTGTTAGCAGCGCACAGAAGATAAACAACAATAGCAGATATCGGTTCTTCAATGGGAACGGTGCAAAGAGGCAAGCAAGCCTCTCTGTCTCCTTAAATAGGTATTAATACCCTCTATCATACCTGCCTAACTTCACCTGATCCATTTTGAATCACTGCGGAGTCGCTAAAAACCCGTAAAGGGTTGCAGGAGCTTGGGTAGTAACCCTCGAAATACTAACGAGGCATCCGTTGCGACTAAACAAATACAGGGAGTGTTACCATCGGTAATCGGTTGATGCTCAACATCCGTATCTAAATCAGCGACATCTCCGCGCTGAAATCGCCCTAACTCATCACTGTAAGAGCCTTGCATAATGAGGGTCAGCTCGCTGCCCTTGTGCGAGTGCAGCGGCATACTCATACCCGGCGATATTTTCAGTAAGCGTAACCCACCATCACTGGTTGCTAAACGAATCTGCTGAATACCGGGTACTAAGCGGCGCCAGACCAAAGCATCCGCCTGCTCCCCTAATAAAAGCTGCAAAGCTTTAGGCAGAGGGCTGCGTCGGTTAAATGATGCTTGATTATCATCCTCATCCTTGACCGTAGGGTGGATAAGCGGTTCTGCCGATAAGCGCGCGAAGAACGCATCGCGGCTAGCAGAAAGTGGCTCTGGCGTAGCCTCCTGTAGAAGCGCAGCACCTAACTGCTCTGCTTCAGACACCCGCGCACGACAGCGCTCACAAAACTGCAAATGACAAGCAACCAAAATCTCAAATGATTCAATAAGGCTTCCCGCAGCATAACTCAATAAAGTTGCATCATCAGGATGGTGATTAACGTTCATAACACTTGCCTCATTTCAACACTCAATTTCTGAAACGCCAGGCGCAAACTGGACTTAACACTACCTAAAGGCACACCAAGTTCATCAGATATCTCTTGATGACTTTTACCTTCAAAATAGGATTTATAGATAACCTGCGCTTGTTGCACCGGTAGGCGCTTAATTGCATCGCGGATTTTTACACTATCATGCGTCACATCTTGCTCTTCATACTCATCTTCAACTAGATAGTGCTGATTCCGATCTTTCACTTGCTGCTTACGTAGATAATCCAGATGCAGGTTTCGAGCAACACGAAATAGCCACGTACTTGCGGCCGCTTTGCCACTGTCGTAAAGGTGAGCTTTTCGCCAGACGGTCAGCATTGTTTCCTGAACCAACTCTTCCGCTAACGTTGAGTCCTTGGTTAAACCCAACAGCCAAGACTTAAGGCGTGGCGCGAAATGATCATAGAATCGCATATAAGTGGCCTTGTCTCGCGTGCGAGAAACGGCCTCCAAACATTCATTCCAATGTCGGATCTGCTCTAGCTGTTCAGGCTCATTGTACATAGTGGCTTCCGTTTTCATGCATTCTATACGTATGAAGTTTGTCGCTAGATCATCAAAAATAATTTTGATCCATTCGTAATCTAGCAGCGTAATAATGCTAAAACATTCTGGATTTTGATTATGCTGCACAGTCACCCTTTAAGGATAGCCGTAATTGGCTCAGGTATCAGTGGATTAAGCTGCGCTTGGCTGCTGTCTCAACGACATGATGTGACATTATTCGAGAAAGATGACCGATTAGGTGGCCACAGCAACACGGTCGAGGTGAATCTGGATGATGAATCGATTCCTGTGGACACCGGATTTATCGTCTATAACCCGAAGAACTACCCCAACCTGGTTGCTCTGTTCAAACATCTAGATGTTCCGGTAACAAAAACGGATATGTCATTCGCGGTTTCAGCCAACAATGGCCAATGCGAATACTCAGGATCAGGACTGAAAGGTTTATTTGCCCAGCACAAGAACTTATTCAGCCCGCGCTTTTTAGGTATGGTCTGGGATATCTTGCGGTTTTATAAAGAAACCTCCGCCGCAAACTTCAAGTTAAACCCCGCCATCACTTTACGCGAGTTGATAGCCAAACAGGGTTACGGTGAGGCCTTTACCTACCAACACTTACTGCCTATGGGCGCTGCCATCTGGTCGACACCTATGGACAAGATGCTGGACTACCCTGCGCAAACCTTTATCGACTTCTGTCAAAACCACGGATTGTTACAAATTAAAGATCGACCTGAATGGCATACGGTTATCGGTGGTAGTCGCGAATATGTACAACGATTGTCAGCTGATTTCAAAGGGAAAACTCTGTTACATCGTTCGGTTCGTGGCGTGCGTCGAATGGGTGGAAAGGTGCTTATTACCGACTGGCAAGGTGATGGCTGGCAGTTCGATCACGTTGTCTTTGCGTGCCATGCCGATCAAGCGCTGAAACTCATGGATGACATGCGTCCAGAAGAAGAAGCCGTGCTTAAACATTTCAAATTTGCGCGCAACCGCGCTGTTCTTCACAGTGATAAAGCGTTAATGCCTGCAAACCCTAAAGTCTGGTCCAGTTGGAACTACCTGAGCGATGACAATGAGTCGCCTCAACTCTGCGTGAGTTATTGGATGAATAAACTCCAGCCTTTAAATACCGATCAACCCATGATTGTGACCCTCAACCCGATTAAAGAGCCTGCGCCCAACAGCGTCCATGCGAGCTTTCTGTACGATCATCCACTATTTGATACTCATACCCAAAGAGCTCAAAAGCAACTATGGGATATTCAGGGTGGACACAACACCTGGTTTTGTGGCGCTTGGAGCGGATTTGGTTTCCATGAAGACGGTTTACAATCAGGCCTCATCGTCGCTGAAAAGTTGGGGGGGGTCGTCCGGCCATGGACTGCCCCTGACATGAATGCCCGTATTCCATTGCCTGCTCACTGGTCTAACGAGATTGCACCAAAAGGAGCGGCAGCATGATACGCTCAGCGCTGTTTCACGGCGACGTGATGCACCATCGTTTCACGCCGAAAGATCACAGGTTTACGTACCGGCTGAGTAATTGGCTCATCGATATTGATGAGCTAGCAACACTAGATAAAGAGCTAACAGGCTTTCGCTGGAATCGCCCGGCCCTGTTTAGCTTTTATGATAAAGACTATGGCTTCGCCGATGGGCGCTCTCCTCGCGAATTTATTGACGGCGTATTCGAGTCTTTCGATCTTGCTCCGCCCCACAGAGTCGAACTACTCTGCCAAGTCCGTTGCTTCGGGCAGGTATTCAATCCATTAGTGGTCTGGTACTGCTACAGCCATGAAAACCAGTTAATCGCAGTACTCTACGAAGTACGGAATACCTTTAAGCAGCGTCATCATTATTTTGTCCCATTTGAAACGAAAGACACCCAAGCGCTTTATCAACACCGCTCGGATAAATGCTTTTTCGTCTCCCCGTTTATGCCGATGGCCTGTACCTACCAATTTAGTTTGAAGCGCCCAGAGCACAACTTCTATTTAGCCATACAGCAAGCGAGCGAAGGCAAGCTGATGATGAGTGCGGTTTGGCAAGGCGTAAGAGAGACGCTATCGCAGGCGGCACTTTACAAGCAGGGACTAACACACCCCTTTAATACGTTAAAGATCATTTTAGCTATCCATTGGGAAGCACTTAAATTGTGGACTAAAGGTATGCGACTGCTAAAGCGTCCAGCCTTACCCAACAAAAAAATCACATTAGGCCAACCCCTGACCACACCACTTAATAGGGATTTATGATGAGCAGACTAGATACCTCCAACTCAGCTACCTTGAGCTCAAATCCTAGTAGCACTCAAACTCAAGCGACGGGATGGCTAGGAAAATATCTGATAAAAAAACTGAGCAGCGTTCACCTTTCTGCCATCAACTTGGAACTGGCCGATGGCAGCTCGGCACGTATAGGTACTCATCACCCAGAGGTCGTCATCCCTACCCTCAAGATCAAACGCAACAGAGCTATTACGCGCAGCGCGCTGAATGGTTTGCTTGGCTGGGGTGAAGGTTACATGCATGGTGACTGGACTTGTGATGATCTCGTGAAACTCACCGATTGGGCGGTGTTCAATAACGACTCATTACGCACTGCATTTGCGGGCACAGGGCTGATTAAGCAGATCCAACGCTTAGTGCACCGGCTGAATGACAATAGCAAACGTGGCAGTCGTCGCAATATCGCATTTCATTACGACTTAGGAAACGATTTTTATCAGGCTTGGCTTGATCCATCCATGTCTTACTCCTCTGCGCTTTTCACGCAACCGAATCAATCGCTAGAAGACGCTCAATGGGAGAAATACCACCGAATACTGGCGATGTCAGAAGCCGCTGAGGGTGAACATCTTCTTGAGATCGGCTGTGGTTGGGGCGGTTTTGCCGAAACCATAGCCAAGCGGGAAGGGATAAAGCTAGATGGCGTCACCCTGTCCAACCAGCAATTATCTTGGGCGCAAGCACGGGTTGCCAAACTTGGCGCCGAAACCAAGATACAGCTTAATTACTGTGATTATCGCGATATCAATGCTCAGTACGACAGAGTCATCTCTATTGAAATGTTTGAAGCAGTTGGCGAGGCTCACTGGCACACCTTTTTTAATCAATTAAATGCGGTATTAAAGACCGGCGGCACGGCGGTGTTACAGATTATATGTATCGAGCCTAAGCGTTTTGATTATTACCGTAACCACACGGACTTTATTCAACGCTATATTTTCCCTGGCGGCATGCTACCTACGCCTCAACATATCCGCGACCTGAGTCTTGAGCACCATTTACAGGTGGAAGAGGAACTGGGCTTCGGACAGGACTACGCGCACACGCTCGCCCTCTGGCGCCACCAATTTTTAGCACAATGGCCGGCTCTCGAAGCACTCGGATATGACGAAAAATTCAAGCGCACTTGGGAGTATTATCTCGCTTACTGTGAAAGTGGTTTCAGACATGATGCTCTGGATGTTCGTTTATTCAAACTGAGAAAACTAGGAAGCGACGTCGATGCTGGATAATCAAACACCATTTTCAGTCGAGAAGTTTTTTGTCGGCAAGACTGAGGCTTGGGGCATTTTTGAGGATAGATTTGGCCAACTCCGGCGTAGTTTTCGTGTTGATATTGAAGGTAAAAAACTGCCGAATGGTATTAAATTAGTCGAAAACTTCGTCTACAACGACGGTGTAGAAGATAAGCGAGTCTGGCATATTCAGTCTCAGGGTGAACATAGCTACGTTGGTCATGCAGACGATATTATTGGCACCGCTCATGGCGAAGTGAGCGGCTGTAAGCTGCATTGGACTTATCAGATGAACCTCAAGGTTGGTAAACGAACCTACCGCGTCAACTTTGATGACAATATGTATCTGCAGACTGATAACAAAATGATTAATGTCGCCCGTGTGAAAAAGTACGGTTTGTTACTCGGTACAGTTACCCTCTTTTTCAGTAAGCCAAATTAAAAAGGACCGTTTCCGGTCCTTTCTATTAACTCATTTTTTCGTTTTGATACTGTGTCGCCTGCGAGGCTAAACGGATGAAGGCATTCGCCTCACCGTAACGACTATAGCCGCCCACTCGCTGCACCACTTCAAAAAACACGCCATGAACTTCACGCGTATAGAAGTGGAAGAACTCACCCTCTTCATTACGATCATAAAGGATATTGAGTGCTTTAAGTTTGGCTAACAGCTTAGGCTCGAGTGCAAATCGCGCATCAATATCTCGGTAATAATTCTCAGGAATAGAGAGCAGCAGATCCTGACCTACGGACTGAGCTGCCTTGAAGATATCATCACAGCCAAAAGCAATCTGCTGAACACCAGAGCCTTTAGATTTGCTGATAAAGCGCTGTGCAGAAGCCTCTCTGGCTTCTGTCATATTGATTGGAATACGCACCTGTCCATTCGGGCTACTCGCAACGCGGCTGACCACTAAACCAAAAATATCTGGCAGATCGGTACTGGCTTCAATATTGAAGTTAAATAACGCCTTATAAAAGAAGGATGCTGACAAGAAGTCTGTGTTAGAAACTGTCTGCCCTATATGATCGATACGCTGTAGTTCAGGCCCCTGCTGTTTTTCAACGTCGACGGCTTCAAAGTCGATATCGAAGAAACGAATAGCTCCACGTCGTTCAACAAAATAAACGAGACTATCGCCGACACCACGGATGGCAGGAATATTTAACTCACCGGGCCCCGCTTGGTGCATAAAGCGGTTGCAACGATACAGCTCGGCTCGGGCTAACATCCCTTTCAAGCTGCTTGTACCAAAAGCCAGCGCACAAACCGATGTACCATGTTTTTGATAATGCTGATGCGCGAGACTCTCAGGTTCACGATTCAGGATCAGGTTAATATCACCTTGGCGCATTAAACTGACCTCTTTCGAGCGATGTTTATGCGTTTCATGGAAGCCCAAACGGCTTAGCATATCGACTAACTGCTCACCCGTTTCACCCTCTACCGCAAACTCAATAAACTCAACTCCGGTGATATCCGCTTCAGGTTTTACTGCTTCTTTTACTTTGACCGCAGGTGTCTGTGCAGGGTGATCAAGTTTGGCTTCTGTCGCTGTTGTTTTTGGCGCAGTTTGCTCTTCTAACCAAATCAAGGAGCGCATGCCATCAACGGCTTTGTCGTTCGGTGAAGAGGCTCTAAACTCATCGTTAAAGATTTCGTGAGAGAGGTAATCATCAAAACCTTTATCTCGTAAACATTGTACAAACTCTACAACGGGCATATCCCCTTGGCCGGGGAAGCAACGGAAATGGCGACTGTAGTGCAACACTTCCATCTGTAAACTTGGTGCATCGGCAACCTGTACCAGCGCTACTTTATCCATCGGGATCTCATCACGCAGAAGATCTAGCGTATTTCCCCGTGCGAACATATGGAAACTATCAAGAATAATACCTAGATTGCTATGATCGGCACGTTTGACAATATCCCAAGCATCATAATAGTCCGCGGTATAGCGCCCCCAAGCCAAGGCTTCAAAACCTATTGTAAAGCCCTCTTTTTTAGCGAGTTCGGCTAACTCATTGAGGTCGGCAGCGGCACGTGCTTTATCGTTAATCACATACGGTGAGACGTTGCTGCAGATGAGCATGCGCGAAGTACCTAGCTCATGCATTAATTCAAATTTGCGTTGTGCCCGATAAAAGTTTTGCTTGCGCTGAGGCTCTGGCATCGCTTCAAAGTCTCGGAAAGGCTGTAGAGCAATAATCTCTAATCCAAAGTCCACTGCCATTTTTCTCACATCCGTTGCAGTACCTGCAAACTGTGTCAGATCATTTTCAAAAATTTCAATGCCATCAAAACCTGCAGCCGAAGTCGCCTGCATTTTTTCGCGTAACGTACCGGATATCGATACTGTTGCTAACGCTTTTTTCATCGTTTTTATCCTATTTTCAAGCGTATCTCAGTAGATAGACACGCCATCATCGATACAACTCTAGCTGGCAAAGGTGTTCAAGAACGCCAGACCGAAATTTCTTATCCTTTAACGATAATCTCAAAATAAGCATCTTAAAAATGAATCTTCATGTCATTTATATATCGAATTTGATATACATAATGATTAAATATGGCCATTTACCTATACTGATACATATGAATCCTATATTTTCATTTAGCTAGTCCTTATTGAGACAACCTATACCTATGCTAGAAAATAGAATCAAATACAGACATCTCCAATGTTTCTTAGAAGTGAATCGTCAAGGAAGTGTAGGTCGCGCTGCAGACAGCCTCTCGCTAACTCAGCCTGCCGTATCAAAAAAACTAAAGGAACTCGAAGAGATGCTGGGCGCTCGTTTATTAGAGCGTAATAAAAAAGGGGTCGAGTTAACCGCATTTGGCGAGATGTTTTTAAAATATGCTGGGGCCAGTGTTTCAGCATTAAATGAAGGCGCCAATAGCATTATGCAAGCGCAACTCAAAGGCCGTAATCGCATAACGATTGGTGTTTTACCAACGGTCGCAACGTCAGTGCTGCCGCGTGCGGTGCAACGATTTAGAGAAAATGGCCTTGATATCACTCTAAAGCTGGTGTCAGGACCGAATAGCTTAATGCTCAATCGCTTAAGGGTAGGCGAACTCGATTTAGTGGTCGGGCGTCTAGGCGACCATGAACAGATGTATGGCCTCTCTTTTCAGCATCTCTATTCGGAACGTATCACCTTTGTTGTCCGCAAACATCATCCTTTGCTAAGGAAAAAAACGATCTCGCTGCATGATATCAACGATTACACCGTGCTTTGCCCACCCGAAGAGTCGAACATCTATCCTGCCGTCTCACAATTTTTACTTTCCCAAGGTTTTGGAACCCTGAAAGACTGTATCGAAACGATTTCGGATTCGTTTGGTAAAGAGTATATCCGGCAAACGGATGCTATTTGGGTTTTATCTCGTGGTGTGGTGGCTCGAGAGATTAAGGATGGCGAGTTGTGCGAGTTACCGTTAGACACCAAAGAAACGCTCGGCCCAGTTGGGTTAACTATTCGGGCAGATACGATTCCTTCGCCCTCTCTTCAACTCTTTATGAACTCGATTCGTGATAGTGCGGATTTAGCAGGCGAGCCTTAAGCCGGCTCTAGCACAAAAGAGAAACTACATGGGTAGCTCACTGCCTCGATGAATATGTTCTGTTAACAGCGCTTCGGCCGCTTCCAGATTGTCATCTAACATCAGTTGAACCAACTGCTGGTGCTCATCCGCTACCGCTGGACCACGGAAAGGACGCTTTTTAAGCGCCAATACTTGGTAGCGCATAAATAACTCGAGAACGGAGGCATGGTAACGAATCAATTGCTTTGATCCGCAATTAGCTACGATCGACATATGAAAATCACGGTCAGCCTTTTCCCACGCGGCTACATGAGCCTCTTCATCCTCACACATCAAGCGTTCCATACAACTCAATTTGTAATGGGCGCTGATCATTGAGGATTTCCATTCAATGAGTGTCTTGCGATTCGCCAGAGATTTACGCAGCGCTTGAATCTCTAACATGGTGCGCAGTTCAATCAACTCATCCAGATCGTTCATGGATACGGCAGCAACGCGAAAACCTTTTTGATCTTCAAAAGAAACAAAACCATCCGCCACCAGACGCATCAGCGTCTCGCGTAGAGTGTTTACGCTTACGCTGTAGTGTATCCGTAACTCATTGAGCTTGAGTTTTTGATTAGGGAGTAACTTTCCTGTCACTATATCATTACGCAAACGTTCGTAGGCAGCTTGCCCCACTAATTTACGGTCTACCGGACTGTTCATAGCACTACCAAGAATAAAACTTAGATACCCTATATTACTACAAATATGGGAGATTTAATCCCTAGAAGCAAAAAGACAGACTGATATGCCTCAATCTCAGGGGAAATAACCTACATAAAAAAACAGCCAAATTTGGCTGTTTTTTAAGGAATCGTTTGGTGGGATTAGTCGATGAGCTGACTATTAATACCAAAAGTCTCTTTAAAGCGTTTTAACGCAGGTAGAGGATCGACTTCGACATCGGTAAAGATCTCAAACGCATCCACGCCTTGATAGAAAAACAGATCAAATCCAGAGACAATTTTTAACCCCTTCCCATGGGATGTCACTAAAAACTCTGTATCTACTGGTGTATAGACGGCATCAAATGCCCACTTTTGATTGCCAATCAATTCGGCCGCTAATGGAATGCCCGGAGATTTATAATGACCTACAGGTGTACCGTTTACTAAGCCATCCGCACTGAGCGCTGCATCAGCAAAACTTTCTTGTGTGACGAGAGAGGCTTTGTAACCAGCTGCCTTCACCGTATCTACAAGTGATTGAGCACTGGCTTCAAACATATCGTAAACCATAATTTCGGTTGCGCCTAAGTCGAATAAACCAAAGGCAATAGCGCGTCCAACACCGCCTGCACCGATCAGCAAGACTTTGCCTGCTGGTAGATCGCCAACTCGACCACGATAGCCACGAATAAAACCGGTATAGTCGGTATTAGCTGCTTTAATGGCAGAATCCGTGATACGAAGTGTATTAGTTGCACCCACTTTCTTAACCGCGTCGTTTACCGAAGAAACCTCCCCTACAGCGATCTGTTTAAATGGAAAAGTTACATTACACCCTCTAAACCCCTCTTCACGAAGTTGATTTAAGGTTTTAACAAACGCTTCTCGGGTATTTTCTTCTGGATCATGGAGAGTATAACTGACTGGCAGATTATACATTTCGCCTAACATAGTGTGCAGTGTTGGGGCACTGGATTTCGCAATGGATATACCGATTAACCCTAACTTATACATTTTTTATTCTCCAAGGCGTCATTATCTCTGACACTCTTTCTTTCTATGGTTTGGGATGCCGATTGTAATCATCCGTCTCTTGATGCAGAAAAGCAGACGTCCCAACATATGTTTTCAAGGTAAGTGAGAAGCATAAATTTAAGATTAACTAATTTCAATAGCTACTACCTAATAAAAAATATAGGAGATTTTTAATTAAAATTTGACAAATTTCGGTGAATTATTGATCAAAAACCCGTTTTAAAATCGATGCCTCATCAAATTTCCTATTATTTATCAAACCATTACCAACCTTGTTGCAAAGCAGCAATAATAAAAATATAGGAGATTTTTAACTTAATCCTATGTTATTGACTAAAATCAATGCTATTGCTAGCCTAATAAGCGTTCTAAAGAACACTTTTTGTGCATTTACACTAAAACAAAAAAACAAAAACCAGACATTTTCCTGATTGTCTGACGTTGGAGAAAAATTCATGTCACTGTCCACAAAAAAAATAACTCTCGGATTAGCAGCCATCGCAGCCGCTGTCTCCTTGCAAGCACAAGCCGCTGATGTAACTCTGACGTTGGGTCACGTTGATCCACAAGAATGGACAACGTCTAAAAAAGGCGCTGCTGCAAAAGTATTTAAAGAGCTTGTTGAAGCAGAATCAGCTGGTCGTATTGCTGTAGATATCTATCCAGCTGGCCAATTAGGCGGTGAAACAGACTTAGTTCAGTCTGCTCAAGAAGGCACATTAAGCATGGCGATGGTTTCTGGTGCTTACGCTAAAGTGTGTAAAGAAGCATCTGTTCTTGAAATTCCATACCTGTTCCCTTCTGCACCTGTCGCATGGGATGTTTTAGATGGTAAGTTTGGTAAAGAGTTAAGTGAGCACTGCCTAGCTAAAACGGGTCTGCGCACACTTGCATACGGCGAAACAGGTTTCCGTAACTTCACTAACTCTAAGCGCCCAATCAAAGAGCCAAAAGATCTTGAGGGCTTAAAAATTCGTGTAATGACGCTTCCGCTATACGTAGAGATGGTTAAATCTATGGGCGGAGAACCAACACCAATCGCATGGCCTGAAGTACCTTCTGCACTTACTACAGGCGTTGTAGATGGTCAAGAAAACCCTATCAGCGTTATCTATGGCAACAAGTTCTATCAATTCCAGAAGTACCTAACACTTGATGGTCACGTATACGGTACTGACTTCCTGTTGATCAATGAAGATGTTCTTAAAGGCTTAAAAGCCGAAGACCAAGCGATTGTTAAGCGCGCTGCTCGCGTTGCTGCCGTTGCGGGTCGTGCTGTTCAACAGCTGAACTCTGCTGAAGGTCTATCTAAACTGGCTGAAAACGGCATGGAAATCACCAGCCCAACCGCTGAACAATTGGCTATGTTCCGTGAAAAAGCGCAACCAGCCGTTATCAACTGGTTGAAAGGTGAAGTAGACGCAGGTTGGATTGAGAAAGTTCAAGACGCAGTTGCTGTCGCTAATCAATAATTAAGCCATTGCTCTGACCTAAAAGCCGGATTTCAGCTTGCTGAATCCGGCCTTTATCTCTCTGTACCTGTATGGCGGGTTTTTAAAATGAAAGACACTTATAAAAAGATCCTGTCATTTCTGACAGGTACATCTCTACTCGTTATTTTTGCGGTTGTCCTCGTCAGCAGCCTTAGCCGCTATCTGTTTAACTCCCCGATCCAATGGAGTGAAGAGATCGCAAAATACGCCATGATTTATGGCACGATGTTTGGTGCAATCCTCTGCTATATGGAAGGTATGCATATCAAATTTACATTCTTAGAAGATGCTCTTTCTGAGAATATGCGCAAAAAATTCTACGTTATTTCTGATCTTGTTGTCCTCGCCTCGGGTGTTGTACTGACATGGTCGGGTTATCTCTTTGTTGTGAAGCGTGGCGCACTGGAAGCTCCCGGTACCGGTATTCAAATGTACTATTTCCAATCTGCCATGGTGATCGGCGGTGTGGGCTTAGTCATAGCGGCACTCATCAAGTTTTACGATGACTTTACTCAGACTTCTCAGCAAGGCGAATAACCATGTTTGCATTTGTTATATTACTTATTCTTGTTGCGGTCGGTGCACCGATTGCGTTCGCCATCTTGCTTGCCGTATTTGGCTATGTTTCCCAAACGCCTTTTTCGATCGGTTTAGTAAGCCAACGTATTTTCTCAGGTATCGACTCTTTTGCCATCCTCGCCATTCCGTTGTTCGTTTTAGCGGGTGAGCTAATGAATGAGAGTGGTATCACGGGCCGTATTATCAAGTTTGCCAACGCATTAGTCGGCCACACTAAAGCAGGTCTAGCACAGGTAAATATCTGGGCATCTGTCATATTCGCAGGCTTGTCTGGCTCTGCGGTAGCTGACACCTCAGCACTAGGTCGTATCTTTATACCTACGATGGAAAAAGAGGGTTATCCACGTGATTTTGCAGCAGCTCTAACCGCTGCTTCATCTGTTATCGGCCCGATGATTCCGCCTAGCATTCCGGTGATCATCTATGCATTGATTACAACCGGCGTATCCGTACCCGCCTTGTTCTTAGCAGGTGTCGCGCCTGGTATTTTGCTGGCGATTGGCCTGTCGATTTACGTACGCATCTATGCATCTCACTATGCCCCATTACATCCAAAGCTATCCAATAAAGAGCGTTTGAAAGCCTTTGTTGAAGCTTGGATTCCTTTATTCATGCCGGTCTTTATAGTTGGATCTATTCTGACAGGTATAGTGACGCCAACAGAAGCGGCGGCCTTGGCTGCAGGCTATGCGCTGGTAGCGGGGATGTTTATCCTCAAGAGCTTACACATTAAGCAGCTTCCAGGGATTCTGGTTCGCTCAATGCGCGACTCGTCATTAATTTTGATCATCATCGCGGTGGTAGCAGCAGCCAACTGGTTACTCACATTCTCACGTGTTCCGCAAAACATCAGCGAGATGGTGCTAGAGTATGTCACCAGTCCGTGGGCATTCTTACTGGTTGTTAACCTAATCCTACTGGTCGTTGGATTGTTCTTGGAAGGTATTGCAGCGATGTTAATCTTGCTACCTATTCTAAGCCCAATCGCCAACAGCCTAGGAATCGACCCGACACACTTCGGCATCGTGGTGATTTTCAACCTCATGATCGGATTGATTACCCCTCCTATGGGTATCTGCTTATTCGTAGCAAACTCCATAGCAAAAGTGGGTATGGGCTCTTTATCTAAACAAATTATGCCTCTGTTCTTGGTAGAGTTGGCGGTATTGATCATAATTACCTTCATACCAACGACGGTAACCATTTTACCTAGACTATTTGGTTACTAAGATCAGGAGCAGTTCAATGAGCAACATGATTTATGTGTTAAACGGCCCTAACCTCAATTTACTGGGCAAGCGTCAACCGGAAATCTACGGATATGAAACGTTAGACGATGTGAAAGCCAAGCTTGAGCTTAAGGCAGCACCTTTAGGCATGCAGATCGAATTTTTTCAGAGCAACTATGAAGGCGCTATTGTTGAAAAGATTCATGAAGCACGCGAAAAAGCAGCGGGAATTATTATTAACCCAGCCGCCTATACACATACATCAGTGGCCATTTTAGACGCTTTAAATGCTTTTGAAGGCCCCGTAGTTGAAGTGCATATCTCCAATGTGCATAAACGCGAAAGCTTCCGCCATCACTCCTATGTCTCAGGACGAGCTGAAGGCGTCATCGCAGGATTAGGTACCTTTGGTTACCAAGCCGCGCTTGAGTTTCTTGCACAACTACCGAAATAACTCTCTTCTCTCTTGTATGGCCCCGACATGGGAAGGGGCCGTACCTTTTTACCCTTCTCGCGTATCATCCAGACTGCCTGATTAAACGTATCAATAGCTAATACACTGTTGAGTATCGTTATGAATAAAAACATCGCTATTATCGGCGCAGGCTTGGCTGGGGGTACCCTCGCTCAACGTCTCCATCAACAAGGTTACACGGTCACTCTCTTTGAAAAAAGTAGAGGTGTGGGCGGTCGATTATCAAGTTGCAGATTACCCTCCGGCGAGGCCGATCTGGGTGCCCCAACGCTGACCGAACTGCTTAGCCAACATTCGCCGCAAAACAGCGCTTATACTGACTGGCTTGTAGATCAAGGCTCTGTAGAACCCTGGCTGGCTAGTCTGAGTGATTTTAATGATGCGACCCATCAAGAGAAATACACCGAAACCCTTTTAGTCCATGAGCAGAAACAAAGCCGCCTGATTCGTACCCTTATTAAAGGATGTACTTTGCATACCTCAACGCGAATTAAACACCTCGTTCCTGAAAAACAGGGTTGTTCACTGATAGATAATCAGGGGAAGGCGTTGGGCAGCTTTTCAAGAGTTATTGTTACCGCTCCGGCACCTCAAGCCGTTGAGCTATTGAACAAAGTTCCTCAATTTTCAAAGATCGCCGCACAGATCAAAACCTACCCGACGTGGGTCTCTATTATCTGCCTAGAGACACCTACCGCAATTGATACTGATATATTTTGCGGCAGCCACCCGACCTTTGCTCGAATCATTCGAGATACAAGTAAACCTAACCATCAGTCTGGAGATAACACGGAAGCTTGGTATTTAGAGGCAAATAGGGATTGGAGTACTGCTCATCAAAGTGCAGCGATTGAATCGGTTTCAGCCCAACTCCTTAGTGAATTTAAACTCGTAGTGAAAAAGCCAATTAAGCATAGTTTTCAAAGAACTCATCGATGGTTATATGCAGGACATGGCACAGTTCATTCAGAACCGTTTCTACTCTGTGATAAAACGGGGATTGGCGCTTGCGGTGATTGGCTCGGTGCCACGGGCTTAGAAGGCGCATGGCAAAGTGGCGACGCGCTTGCCAATGCAATTCTGGAAGCAGATAGCAGGGGTTAAGGCCTGCTATCATTCCACGCTGAAAGATATTAAGTGCGGAAACGTTCCACATACGAGGCTAATCGACGGCTCTGACCCACTAACGCATCTGTACGATCGCTGGCATCAGAGACACCCGACTCTACATGACGAGAAAGGTCGCTGATCGATACAACATTGCGGCTGATCTCTAACGCAACAGCCGATTGCTCTTCCGTCGCACTGGCAATTTGGGTGCTCATATCACTGATGACATCTACTGAGCGGCTAATCTCTTCTAGTACAGCTCCGGTATTTACAATTTGCTCTCGACCGGCTTCAGCTTGTTGTTCACTTTCCGCGATAGCCAACGATGCCTGCTTGCTACGAGACTGTAACTGCGAAATCATGTTCTGGATCTCAGCAGTTGAGCGCTGCGTATTGCTTGCTAATGAGCGTACCTCATCCGCAACCACAGCAAAGCCACGCCCTGCATCACCCGCTCTCGCGGCTTCAATCGCAGCATTCAGTGCAAGTAGGTTCGTTTGTTCAGCAATACCACTGATCAACTCAACCACCTGACCAATTTGGCGACTGTCTTTCTCAAGGGCCATAATGAGTTCATTAGTTTCAGAAACTTTATGAGTCAACTTAGTGATACTGTCGATCGTGACTTTCAAGTTTTTGTTCCCTACATCCGCTTGAGATTCTGCATTACGCGCAAACTCAGCTGCCTGCTGCGCGTTTGTTGAAACCTCTTGAAAAGAAGCGGTCATCTCTTCGATGGCGGAAGCTAGCTGATCTGTTTCCATCTGCTGACGTTGCGCACTCTCACTCGCATCGCGGGTAATCCGTGCCGTATCAGGCAATGTGGTATTCATTTCTAAACCCGCACTTTTCGCTTCCGAGATCGCTTGATGTACCGCTTCCATATAACGATTCAAATTTTTAGCTAAAGGTGAATTGGTTTTTGAACTACGGTTTGTCAAGTCGATGACACCCTCTCGAATAGCAAGCTGCCCAACAACATCACCTAACTCTTCCGCCTGTACTCCATCTTTTCTAGCCTGCAGCGACATATAGATTAACAGGGCTGTCTCAAAAACTACGAAAGCAGCATGCAGCACTACAATTCCAAAACCGGTGCGCTGTTCGAAGATATATACACTCGAGCCGCCTTCTTGCAGATAGTTAAACAATAAATGATGCACAGCGATTAATGCGGCAGCCGCCAATATAGGCAACCAATCACGGTAATAAAGTAAAAAGGCTAACAGTACAAAAATAGCAAAGTGGAACTCCAGCATCCCATGGCTTTGGTGAATCAGCAATGCGGAGAACACCATCAAAGCCAACCCTTGCGCTATACGTGTTACGCGGGCTCCCGGCTGAGTAAAGGTTAGAAAGGTACAGAGAAGTGCCGTCGGCAAGCCAATAACCAGAGATTCTGACCAGGTGGTATACCAACTAGCCATCGCTAATGAAACAATGAATAAGAACCATTGCACACCTAGCATCAATCTATCACCCGCAATATACAGGCCATTCATGGTGAAAGTGATTTGCTCTTCTTTTTTCATCTTTTTGTTTCCATACAGGTCACTCAATGTTAGTTACACAGGCCACTGGCAAAAGCAGCCGTTAGCCAAGTTTATTGTTTGCTTAAACCCTTTTCCTTGAATCACATCATCTAGCGCCAAACCAACGAAATCACCGGTTTTAGATGTGCAGACCGCTCCGGGACTATAAGGTCCAACATATTCAGGCTGGCCTAAAGGATTGAGCACCAGTGCGGCCGGACTTGCGACCGGGGCATTCTTGGCTGCTACAACGTCGATCGGAACCTGCTTAAAGGTCTGATGTGCCAACTGCCTCGCTGCTTCATTCGGTACCTTAATAACAAAGGCCACGCCTTTAGGTAGGTATGTCGCCATCAACTCCTGAACATGCGCGGTATTAAAGCGAGTACAGGGACACGCCGGATCAAAGTAATGAACCACCGTTGCGCGGTGATCCTTTCCCTGTAGTAAACTCTGATCATTCAGCAAGGTACGGCTATCAAACAACGCATCACTGTATTGAAAATCTACTTGCCGATACCAACGCAGCTCAAACCACCAAAAAGCAAACGCAATCATCAGTAGCCATATAAAGACAAGCCACCAAGCGATGAATTTTTTATTGAGCAGTTGCGTCTTCATAACTAATTTTTCGGCATAAACTTCAATACCTTTACGCTTAGACTACTAATTTAGATTCAATTGCGACTATTTAAGACACTTTTAACACTTTATCCTGTCATACATAGATCAAAACTAAGGATGTTTCCAATGGGACTGGGCTCCAAGCTAAAAGCAATTATCGGTGAGGATCGCATTAACGACCTCCAACACCATCTAAAAGAAGCCCTAGAGCAGGGTTTAGATACGCATCTTAGAGTAGCCATCACGGGGCTTAGTCGCAGTGGTAAAACGGTGTTTATTACCTCATTAGCCCATCACCTTCTGGAAGCACATCAAGGACAATCACTGCCCTTTTTTGAAGCGTCTCATGCACATCGCATTATTAGTGTGAAACTTCTGGAAAATAGCGCACAACCTTTTCCACTCAAACAGAATATTCAGGCATTAAACAACGACCCGCCCGAATGGCCAGCATCAACAACAGGCTTTTCCGAGGTACGATTAGCGATTAAATATCGCCCCGCTAGCACCCTAAAACGCTTGGTCGCCGAAACAGCAACACTCTACTTAGATATCATAGATTATCCAGGCGAGTGGCTACTGGATTTGCCGTTGCTCCAATTGAGCTTTGAAGAGTGGTGCGATAAGCAAACTCAACTGCTTACAACGCAGCCTCGGTGCCATGTATTTCAGGATTGGAGCGAGCAACTCGCGAGTCTTGATTGGCAGGCAGAGGCCGACCCTCTGCTTATAGGGGCGTTAAGTCAGGAATATACCCGGCTCTTACACCTGATTAGAACAGACACCCACTCATTGAGCGTCATTCAACCGGGAAGAGCCGTTTTACCTGGCGATCTTGAGGGCAATGAACTGCTCGCATTTTTCCCCATTATCACTTCACGACAGGAACCCGAGGCGTATCCAGAGGGATCTAACTATAAGTTACTGGAGCAGCGCTACAATACCTATAAAGAGAACATCGTCAAACATTTCTATCGAGAGCACTTCTCCCGATTCGATCGGCAGGTAGTATTAGTCGACTGCTTAAAAACACTGAATCACGGCAAGCCTTGCTTCGACGACATGAAGCTAGCACTCACTGACATCCTACAGAGTTTCAACTATGGGTCATCGGGTTTTTTACGTCGTTTACTCAGCCCACGTATCGATAAGGTTCTCTTCGCCACCACAAAAGCAGATCATGTGACCGCGAATCAACACCATAACCTAGACCAATTTTTAGCGCTGATTATTCAAGATGCCCAGCGCGAAATGCGCTTTGATAATATCGATACTGAATGCATGGCAATTGCCTCCATTCGATCCACCGAAGCAGCCGAAGCGGTCTTAGACAGCCAAACGATCTCCTGCTTGAAAGGGATCAACAAACATACCTTAAAGACAGTTGCGCTCTTTCCCGGGGAGGTTCCCACAGAGCTCCCCACGGAACGTGAATGGACCAGTAACCGCTTCCGCTTTGTTGATTTTGCACCCAGACGGCAGCCCCAAACCAACTTAAAACCCGAGCATCATATTCGTTTGGATCAAGCGATTGCCTTTCTAATTGGAGACCAATTCTAATGACAACCCCAAATTGGAAAGCCCCTGTATTTATCGATCCTGACAATCTAAGCACCGCTCATAAACAGGAATCCATGGCTGCACATGAGTTTGCACCTGATCAGGTTAAAATCGTGGATGAAGAAAGTCATAGTCGAATTGAGTCAGAAACGACTAAGAAAAAAACCTCGCGTTGGAAAAGGCTATTCTCGGTTTCGCTATCCCTTTTACTCAGTGCCACCGTTCTTTCTGAAGTTTATCGCTTAGTTAGCTGGGGTTTTGACGTCCACGCGATATTAGGCGTAGGTTTAAGCCTGATCACCTTTATAACAGTCGTCAGCGGTACTATATGGATTTGGAAAGGGCTCAAGGGCTTGCGGCAGCTTAAGCAAACTGAACAGTTTCATCAGCGTGCGGCCATGCTTAGAACACAAAAGACGCAGGGTGAAGCGGCTGTGCTGTTAAAAGAGATCGACCAGTTTTACCTTGATCAAAATAGCAATACCGTATTCAAACAAGCCATCCGTCAAATTGACTCGGCCTATAACGATGGGGAGATCATTCAATACCTGTCTCAACATGCCCTCAAAGAGCAGGATGAAGCAGCCCGACGCTGCATTTCTCGCTACAGTATTCAATCTGGGGTGCTAGTAGCTCTTAGCCCCTATGCGAGCTTTGATATGCTATTAGTCGGTTGGCGTAATCTAAAAATGTTGCGCGAGATTACCGATATCTATGGCATCTCACCGGGAGCAATGACGCAATGGGGTTTGCTACGTAAGGTGCTCCACAATATTGCCTTTGCTGGCGTCAGTGAAATCAGCATTCATGCAAGCTCTCATCTGTTAAGCAGCTCTATTACGGCATCCTTATCCGCGAAGGCAGGTCAAGGTTTGGGCGCAGGCTTGTTTACAGCACGCTCTGGCTTACAAGCCATTCGTTTATGCCGCCCGCTGCCCTTAGATAAAACCGACCCGATAAAGTTAGAGTCCATTTATCAGTCGATTCTAGAAAGCATCCAAAAACCTTAACTTGATGTGATTACAAGCCAGAGACGCGGTTTCGACCGTTCTCTTTGGCGTGATACAAGGCAGCATCTACCCGCTGCAACATGCTATCGACACTGTCCGTTTCATCAAAAGCAGTGACGCCGAAACTGGCATATTGATGCCCAACCACGGCAAAAACAGTTTCGGAGAGTGCATTGCGGAGCTTTTCTGCATAACGCAGCGCACCATCAAAGGTGGTACCAGGACACAGCAACATGAACTCTTCTCCACCCCAACGACCTAACGCATCACTTGCTCTCAACTCTCGGTTAATTACCTGTGTCATTTTAATCAGCACTTGATCACCAACGGGGTGGCCAAAATTATCATTCACTAGTTTAAAGTGATCAAGATCGATCATGATCAAGGCAAAAGTTCCACCATAACGCTTTACCCTTGAGAGTTCAGTATCTACAAGATGATTCATTTTAAGTCGATTATACACCCCAGTGAGCATATCCGTTGTGGACAGTCGCTCTAACTCCGCAGATTTACTCAGCAGTTTTAAATGCGCATCCTGCTTCTCCGCATAAGCCAACTCCATAATACGGTGGTAACGCTTCAGCATATGCTGGCGATAGGCCAACAAACCTATCACTATCACACTCACGGATAGTACCCACCAAGCAAGACTGTAATTCACTTTACTTTCATACTGTAACGGCGACCATTTAGCTCTGATCCGCTGATGATCCTCTTCGGTCAAGGAGTTCACAGCCTTTTGCATAATGCTCAATAAAACCGGATCGTACTTATTCACACCGATACTTAAATCACGGGTTTCTTCATCGATACGACCGCTAATTTTTAGATCTTGCATACCCATCTCACTGATGGAATAACCTATGGTTGGTACCGCATCGATAAACCCGTACAGCTCACCTGACTGCACTTTAAGCAGCCCTTCTGTAATATTTTTAACTTCAATCCAACGCCCTTCGGGATATCTCTTCATTAACTTTTCATAAATCGAATAGCCTTTCACGATACCTATTTTTTTATCGAGTAACTGGCTAGTCGATTCAATAAAAAGCTCCTCTTTCCGTGTGGCGACCACATAAGGCAAGCGCATCAGTTGCGTAGTGAAATTGAGGTACTCGTTACGTGAATCTGTTTTTGACAATAAAGACACTAGATCACAGCGCTGCTCTCTTGCTAACGCAAGCGACTCGTTCCAGGTCTGCGTTTTCATCACCTTGAATGGAATACCCATATAAGCCTCAAAGAGATGATAATAATCGGCACTCATACCCACAAACCTGCCGGTTGCATCGAATGACTCGACCGGCATCCAATCTGGATCTATACAGAGTGAGATATGTTGTTTAGCACGAATATAATCATGCTCTTCAGGTGAAAGCCTTTTGGAGAGATCTGGACGTAACTGGCCCCATTTACGTCGTAATTGGGCAAGCTCTTCTTCCGTAAGCGATTGCATCGCCTTCGTTAGGACCCCTCTTAACACCGCTTTATCCTTACTAACAGCCAAGCGCATTGGAATATTAAAACGTTCATCATTTATGACCGAAACCAGATGAACATTATTAATAAACTGCTCTTCTATCAGAAAATTAAGAATCCCAGTTCGACCAATAACTGCATCGACCTCTCCGACTGAAACAGCCTCTAATGCACTCATGACATCAGGGAAATAGCGGATTTCAATCTCAGGATAATAGCTTTTCAATAGCTCATCCAAATAAGAGCCATTAGGCACAGCAAGTCGCTTTCCTTTAAGATCATTAATCCCATGCACTGCATCATCGTTGGCACCTTCTTTAACATAGATGCCTGAACTCATCGATAAATAGGGCTGAGTAAAGAGCAGTTGTTTGTTCCGTTTGGCAGTCTCTTCAAAATTCAACAGCACATCGACATCTTTGGTTTGAAGCATCGAGAGGAAAGTATCTGCATCATGTCCCATCACAAAGTCGACGCCCACGCCTAATTTCTTAGCCACAAGCGTGATGAAGTCAACGGAGTAACCCGACGGTTTCCCATCAACGTTATAGTTAATCGGCGGTCTATTCGCCTCATTGTTGACCAACAGGGTCGGGTGAGTTGATAGATAAGCCTTTTCATCAGAGGTTAAGCTAGGCAGCGCCGTAGGTGATTGCTGATAAACGAAATCGGACAGTTGGGTACGCGTAATTGTCATACCGAGTTCTATATAGATAGCCGCTAACTGTTTGAGTCTATCGATATCCACACTGCCTAATGGATAGACCGTCGGCAAGATCGATAAGCGACTCTTTTCTGCTTCAAATCTTAGTGCGTCTAATGTTTTCTTTGATCCGTACTTTTCCTTAATAAGAGCGACCAACTCCTCGGAATGGTCCAGTGCATACTGCCAACCCTTCAATGTCGCCTGCAAAAATCGTCGTGTACGTTCCGGATATTCTTCGGTTTCCTTTGCAGAGGTGTAAAGATTATCGCTGTAAAGCAAGCCAGCATATTTATTGGGGTCATGGATATTGTATTGAGCACCACGCTGACTCAACTCGTAAACCTGATTAGTCAGATAGACAGTCATTGCATCGACTTTGCCTTGTGCAAAATCTTCGATGTCAAAAGTATGGGGGACTAATTGGTAGCTATCGGCTGTTAAATAAAACTGACGTAGCATTGTCGCCATGCCCGCCGTATCTAACTCTCCAGTCGCCGCCATCACACGTTTACCTTTTAGTTCGGCAGGCGAACGAATAGAGGGCTGAGAAATCAATACATGAGGTGATACTTTAAAGATATTCGCCAGCATAACGACTGGCGCGCCCTGCATATAAGACAGCACGATACGGTTATAGTCCACGCCGTAACGCCCCGTTTCTGCCAACACTGTCTGGGTAATATTTCTGGACGAATCGTAAGGAATGATTTCAACTTCAATGCCGTTCGCGGCATAGTAGCCCTGTTCGATAGCAGCGTAATAGCCCGCAAACTCAAATTGGGGCTGCCAATTCGGATAGAGCTCAACTTTATCTAAAGCAAGTACTGGCTTTGCGAGTAGCAGCCAAATACTTATCAAAGATAATATGTAAAACCATCGTTTGCTCAACAAAAATTCCCAACCTAACAGTAAAACGTCCTTATATGTAAGATTACTATATCTCAGTAGAATTACCTATAAAACAGCATGCCAAATTGAGTCGTTACCAAGCCCATCAAACCTAACTTTAAGAGGCTTATAGCAAAAAAGGAGCCCTAGAGCTCCTTTATATAACCACGTTCTGGCTTAGAAGAAGCCTAGTGGGTTGATATCGTAGCTAACTAACAAGTTTTTAGTCTGCTGGTAATGATCAAGCATCATCTTGTGCGTTTCACGACCTACACCCGACTTCTTGTAACCACCGAACGCAGCATGTGCTGGGTATAAATGGTAACAGTTAGTCCAAACACGACCTGCTTGGATACCACGACCCATACGGTAAGAACGGTTCATATCACGCGTCCAAACACCTGCACCTAGACCGAACTCTGTGTCATTAGCAATCGCCAATGCTTCTGCTTCATCTTTGAACGTTGTTACTGCAACAACAGGGCCGAAGATCTCTTCTTGGAAGACGCGCATGCTGTTGTTACCTTTCAGTAACGTTGGCTGCACGTAGAAGCCGCTTTGGAAGCCAGGTAGGCTTTCAGCAGAACCACCTGTTAACACTTGAGCACCTTCTTGGCGACCGATCTCTAGGTAGCTAAGAATCTTGTCGAACTGTTCTTGGGATGCCTGAGCACCGACCATCACGTCTGTATCTAGTGGGTTACCACGCTTGATCTGTCCAATACGCGCGATAACTTTCTCAATGAACTGTTCGTAGATTGATTCTTGAACCAATAGACGAGATGGGCAAGTACATACTTCACCTTGGTTGAAGAAGGCTAGAACCGTACCTTCAACACACTTGCTGATGAAGTCATCTTCGTGATCCATGATATCTTCGAAGTAGATGTTAGGTGACTTACCGCCTAGCTCTACAGTTGAAGGGATGATGTTTTCAGCTGCACATTTCAGGATGTGCGCACCCACTGGTGTAGAACCTGTGAAGGCGATTTTAGCGATACGCTTGCTTGTAGCTAACGCTTGACCTGCTTCAGCACCAAATCCGTTAACAATGTTCAACACACCTGCTGGTAGAAGATCACCGATCACTTCCATTAATACTAGGATAGACGCTGGCGTCTGCTCCGCAGGTTTCATAACGATACAGTTACCTGCTGCAAGCGCTGGTGCTAATTTCCAAGCGGCCATAAGCAGTGGGAAGTTCCAAGGAATGATCTGTCCCACAACCCCTAGAGGCTCATGGAAATGGTAAGCAACGGTGTTGCCGTCGATTTCACCGATAGATCCTTCTTGAGCACGGATACAACCCGCGTAGTAACGGAAATGGTCAACACACAAAGGTACGTCAGCTGCTAATGTTTCACGTACTGCTTTACCGTTGTCCCATGTTTCAGCAACAGCAAGTTTCTCAAGATTCGCTTCGATACGATCTGCGATTTTCAAAAGGAGGTTAGAACGTGCTGTAACAGATGTTGCTGCCCAAGCATCTTTAGCCGCATGCGCAGCATCCAATGCTAGGTTGATATCTTCTTCAGTTGAACGCGGGATTTCGCAAAATGCTTCGCCGTTAACTGGAGAGATGTTTTTGAAATACTGACCTTTGACTGGTGCAACCCACTCACCACCGATAAAGTTGCCATAGCGCTCTTTGAAAGTAACAACTGAGCCTGCGGCTCCTGGCTGTGCATAAATCATTGTATTGGCCTCTTTCTTGTTATTTAGCCCTGCGGACTATGCAGGTGCCATTAATTAATCACAGCTTGATATTAGCGATAGAGCGACCTTTGCAGATATCGACCTTTAGAATTGAAGAACTACTACTTTCGTACCGACAGCTTTGAATGATGGTTTAAAAACCAAGACACAAAAAAGCCCAGCAATTGCCGGGCTTTTTTATGTCTTAGATGTTATTACTTTGGAAGTTTAAACGTCCAAACCATACCGCCTTGGTTGAAGTCTTTAACACGCTTAGCAACTTCACCACCCCAAAGAGGTACTGCACCCCCCCAACCAGAAACAACTGCGACATATTGCTCGCCGTCCATATCCCAAGTGATTGGAGTACCTACGATGCCAGAGCCGGTGTTAAATTTATACTTAACTTCACCTGTCTTCGCATCTAGCGCTAACAAGTAACCTTCTGGGTTACCCATAAACACTAAGTTACCCTTAGTAACCATTGTGCCGCCCCATAGTGGCGCGTAGTTTTTGTATGACCAAACCACTTTACCAGTTTTAGGATCTACAGCACGTAATACACCAATATAGTCTTCGTTGATCGCTTTGATCGTGAAGCCTGCACCTAGGTAAGCCGCACCTTTTTTGTAAGATACTGGCTCGTTCCAAATATCCATTTCCCACTCGTTAGATGGGACGTAGAACAATCCCGTATCCTGAGAGTAAGACATTGGCATCCAGTTTTTACCACCAAGGAAAGAAGGTGCAGCGACGATGTCTTTACCTTTCTTACCATCAGCGCTATCTGCTGGGTTACCTGGACGGAACTCTTCGTTATAGATAGGACGACCGTTCTTATCTAAACCTTTAGCCCACGTGATTTTATCCACAAATGGGAAACCACGGATAAAGCCACCATTTTCACGGTTAAGTACGTAGAAGAAACCGTTACGGTCCGCAGTACCCGCCGCTTTAATCGTTTTTCCGTTATCTTTGTAATCGAAAGAGATTAACTCGTTTACGCCATCATAGTCCCAACCATCATGTGGTGTTGTTTGGAAGTGCCAAACAATCGAACCATCATCAGGATCAATACCTAAGCGAGATGAAGAGAATAGGTTATCACCAGGACGCAAGTGAGAGTTCCACGGTGCTGGGTTACCTGTTCCGAAGAATAGTAGATCTACATCAGCATCATAAGTACCGCCTAACCATGTCGCAGCACCACCCGTTTTCCACATGTCGCCAGGCCATGTTTTGCCTGCTTCGCCACCTGAAATACCGTTTTCAACTTTCTTACCATCTTTCCACACGTAACCCATGTGGCCTTCAACAGTAGGACGCGTCCACGCCAGCTGACCTGTTTTCGCATCATAGGCTTCAACTTTACCCACGATACCAAACTCACCACCGGATACACCCGTGATGACCTTGCCTTTAACTACAATCGGCGCTGCCGTTAAAGAGTAACCCGCCTGGTAATCTTCAACAGTCTTTTTCCAAACCACTTTACCGGTGTCTTTGTTCAAAGCCACTAACTTAGCGTCCAGTGTTCCGAAGATCACTAAGTCATCATACAAAGCCACACCACGGTTGATTACGTCACAGCACGGCATAATCGCATCAGGAAGACGCGCATCATACTGCCATTTTTCATCACCAGTTTTTACATCAATAGCGAACACACGCGAGTAAGAACCCGTTACATACATGACGCCATCTTTAACAACAGGTTGTGACTCTTGACCACGTTGTTTCTCGCCACCAAACGAGAACGCCCAAACAGGACGCAGGTCTTTAACGGTATCAGGGTTAACGGCCGTTAGTGGGCTGTAGCGCTGACCACGCAGACCCATACCATTTGATACAACATCATCAGTGGTCGCTTGGTCGTTGAGGATATCTTGATCCGTTACTCCTGCAAAAGCAGCAGAAGAGAACGATATGGCTGCAGCTAACGCGCTAACTGCAAACCCTTTGCCCAATGTAGATTTATTCATTACAAGCTCCTTTACGGAATCGTTTTTTATTGTGGGGCGTTCAGGAGTGAAGCGGGAAGCTCTTCCCGAATCATGCGTCTTATTTTGAGGTTTTGCGCAGATCCAACAATTACTCCCGAGAACAACTTTTCTCCTCACTTAGTACTACTACCATCCTTTTGGTTATAAGAATCGAGCAAAGAAAAGGCGATATCCGACAGGTTTAGAAAGCGGAGGCTTCATAGCCGGGATACAGATGCGAGACCGAACGAATAAACTCATTGCGTGTTAAAGCGATGGATGAAAAGCGCGGATCAATAGGTAACGCCATCACTTCGGTCATAGACAACCCCTGATCTGCAGCGCTGCGGAGTGTACTATCGAGCCAACGTAAATACGCCAACATTTCCACAAAGGAATCCCCTTGTCGATCTACGGGGCCATGCCCTGGAACAACGGTTTTATGAGGTAATGCAGCCAGCGATGTGACATCTTTCATCCAAACATCTAAACCCGGTGTATGCGGTGTCGTTAACGCACGTTTGAAGAAAATGATATCCGCGGCCAATAGCACACCGGTCGTCTTATCAAACAACACCAGATCCGCATTGGTGTGGCCACTCATAGGGATAAACTCAAATTGATGACCACCAATATCCATCGCTGTTTGTGTCAGTGGTGTATTAGGCAGAACCACCTCTGTTCCGCGCATCCAGTCACCCACGAGCCGGTACATATTTTCCGCAAAGTCACTGCCACTTTCTGCAATTTTTTTGATGGTATTAGGCAGGGCGTAGATGGGCACATCGGCAAAAGCTTGATTGCCTAAAAAGTGATCGGGATGATGATGACTAATAAAAACATGTGTTATCGGTTTAGAGGTGACACCGGCTATCGCCTTACGCATCGACTCGCCATAACGCTTAGAAGGCCCTGTATCAAACACCACCACACCAGTTTTCGTGACAATAAATACCGTATTGACGATGTTGCCGCCATTTTTTCGGCTAAAGTCGTCTAAAGCCCCCTCTAGCATCCAAGTATCTTCGGCTATCTGCTTAGGGATTAATGCATACTCCAATGATGCAGCACGCACCGCTTGCGGCAGAAAGATACTTAGAAGGAATAGCGTCAGTGTTAGATAAGGAATCTTCTTCATAACTGCTGCTCAAATTCATTACCACTGTTATCCCGCAGCCATAAAGAATGACTTGCAGCTTGGTCGATAATATCAAAGGTAAATACAGGATTTTCACTGACCGGCTGTGATAGCTCCATTTTAGCGAGCACCTCGCCGTCTGAATTTCGCAACTCTAACTGCTGCAAGTAAAATTCAGGGATCGCATCCACTAACCCGGTATCCATCGGGTGAATCACTTTAAATTTCAGCCGATCGACATTGTCGCGATTAAAGCGTTTCGCATTAATTTCGCCTAAATGCTTCTCCCAATATGGGGCAGCAGTGCCAAGACTCGGGGTCGTACAGCCACCCCCAGCAGCATCAAGATAAGCACTACCAACACGCCATTCTCCATTTCGCAGTAACACCGCGGCTCGAATAGGCGTACCTTGTTGCACTTTTATTCTCAAAGAGAGGACTGAACGAATACCCTGAATGGGGTAATAGGTATAAATATGCTGAATGGGATTGAGATCCGACCAAACAACCATTTTACTGATATCACCGTCGTAAACGGACGCATCCACAGTTAAAGGCACTTGCGTTGGGTCTTCTGCAAAAGGAGGCACGGTGACGCGAATCTGCTCATCAAACTGGTAGGCAGCGTCACCTATAAAAATATTACGTAAATACTCCCACATCGGGGAAGCTAAGGGGTCTTGGGATGCCCACAGGTTGACACTCGTCAGCAAGCTCAGCGTCAAAGCCACATATCGTCCTGCTCTCGCTATTCGCCTTTTCACCGACACACCCCCTCGTTACTTTACTCCCTGATACAACTCTGGCAGCTCATAGGTAATACCGTATCGATTAAAGATCTCGGCCATTTGCCCACCTCTTACCATACGTTCAACCTCTTCCTCTATGGCGTAACCTAACTGGCGATAGGTACTTTTAACCGCCATGCCAACATCCCACTTCTGTTTACCCATCGATGGAAAGCCATTTTCTGCCACTTGGTAACGTTGGTTACCTTCTGCATAGAGAAGATTATCTATCTCAGAGCGCATCCCCATGACCGCAGAGACTTCACCTACTTGCATCTTGCTGAAAGCGGTAGCTGCGTTAGGGTAATGCTTAACGTTTTTGCGCATACGCCCTTGAAAGGCCGAAGTGAGATAAAAGTCTGGCAAACTATCAATTTCAACGCCGATAGGGTGATACTGAAAAACTGCCATGGTTTTAACCGCGCTCATTTTTTCCGTATCGTATGCGACTCGCCATGATTCCCGCTGATAAGGCCCGAACATCACCACGTTATCATTCACGACCTCACCTGTTTGCCTATCTTGGCGATAAGCAAACTCGCGATCATATGGCACGCGCATCATCACATCTGCCAACTTTTTCAGTGCTAAAGGTTGTTCATCATTCTTATCGAGATAATGCCCTTTCCACACATTGTTGCGCAGGTCATCTTCTAGATTCTCATCTGGCGTAATCCAGTGCAGCTTCATCTTTAGATGCATCGCATCCGCTAATGCTTGACCCACCTCGACATCAACGCCTTTAGCTTGATCGTTTTCTTGATAAGAGAAGGGAGGAAAATCGGTATAGACTCCTACGATCAGCTCACCAGAGGCTACAACATCATCATAGGAGCGAGCCAGTACCTGTCCACTAAACAGCAGACAGGTACTCACTAACAGAGAAAGCAGCTTATTGTTCAACGGCTACAGACTCTAACCAAGTGCGGATAGACCACAGCGCTTCTTGGCTTAGGTAATCTGCCATTTTTGGCATGTAGACTTTACCGTCACGCACCGCACCGTTGATTACACGGTATTTGTACCACTCATCACCGTCGATGCCCGCCTCTAGCATACGTAGATCCGGTGCAATACCGCCTGAAATACCTTCTAAACCGTGACAACGCGCACAGTTCTGGTTGTAGGCTGATGCACCGATCTCAATCGCTTGCTGATTCTTCTCATGCGGTGCGCGATAAGGGTTTTCATCACGCCATTCTGTACCCAGTGCTTCCAGCCCTGCTGTATCAACACCCTGCGGCGTCACGTTGCCATGCGCCATCGCTTGTGTTGAAAGACCAGCACATAAAACCAGTGCTGCCGTCGAAGTTACAATTTTGTTTTTAAGAAACATTGGATTCACCCACTTTATTGTTATCACGACACCCAAATGTCGACATCGAACCGCAATCATTCGATTTTTATTAATAATGGCGTAGGTGATCAAAAGCCAGAATTGTACTTTGGCGTTCAAAAATTAGTTCCTTAGTACTAGGACGGACAGACCCATAGCACCAAAAAACCACTAATTTATTGATAAATAAGAGATTAAAACAAGGAGAGAGCGCTATCGACACTACTGCAAGTAGCGCGATAGCGCGATGCGCTTAACCTAAAGCGCGGGTCACTAGCGCTTTTGCATCATCTTCTAGTGCTTGTAAATGTTGCTCAGATACAAAGCTTTCTAGATAAATTTTATAGACATTCTCGGTGCCGGAAGGTCGAGCCGCAAACCATCCATTCGCGGTTTCAACTTTCAAACCACCAATGGAAGCACCATTGCCCGGTGCCTCGGTCAAAATAGCGCTGATAGCATCGCCAGCCAACTGATCACCTTCAACGGAAGCAGCACTCAACGATGAAAGAATCTTCTTCTGCGCAGCACTGCACGGCACATCAATGCGCTTATAGAGTGGGCGGCCATATTTTGCGACCTGCTCTTCATAAAGCTGCGCTGGGTCTTTGCCCGTTACTGCCAAGATCTCCGCAGCAAGCAACCCCAAAATGATGCCATCTTTATCAGTCGTCCAAACCCGACCATTCTTGCGCAGGAATGATGCACCTGCACTTTCTTCGCCACCGAAGGCCATCTCACCACTGAACAGACCTTCCACATACCATTTAAAACCGACCGGCACTTCGCATAGCTTTTTACCTAAGCCTGCGACGACACGATCAATCATGGCGCTCGATACCAGCGTTTTACCAAACTGGATATTCTCGGACCATTCGGGACGATGTGTTGCTAGATATTCGATAGCGACAGCTAAGTAAGCATTAGGGTTCATCAAGCCTGTACCCGCACAGACAATGCCATGGCGATCATAATCAGGATCGTTACCAATCGAGATATCAAACTGATCTTTCAGCGCCAGTAGGTTCTGCATCGCATAACTCGATGAGCAATCCATACGGATGCGACCATCCTTATCTAATGGCATAAAGCCAAAGGTGAAATCGACCTTGTCGTTCACTACTTCAATCTGTAGGCCATATTTATCCGCAATCGGCTTCCAGAAATGCAAGCCCGATCCACCCATCGGATCGACACCGATACGAATACCGGCCTTAGCGATCGCCTGCATATCAATCACTGCATCCAGATCATCGACATAGTGAGTAATATAATCAAACGGCTCGACCAGCGGATTATCTACCAACTCTTCTG
>DAIRSP010000007.1:0-35273 GCA_036804365.1 Neptunomonas sp.
GCATAAGTTATATCCACACTTGGGCGATAGGTGACTCTCTCATCTCCAGGCAGTATTTTGACGCGATCTGCTTGCCGACTCTCAATAATCATCTGATGACCACCGGGTGCTAATAAAGCTAAACCTGGTTTCAATCGATCGCCATCTTCTGCCTCTTTAACGGATATCTGACACTGCTGATTTAGCCGCGCAGCAAAAACAGACGTAAAGGCTTTTGGCATATGTTGGATCAGCAAAATGGGGTAAGGAAAATTTGCGGGTAACGCCATTAACACTTTTTGAAGTGCAGCAGGACCACCCGTAGATGCGCCAATTACAACCAGCTTACACATCTCTGGAAACCGAGCATTGCGTGCACGGGCGGATTTAAGAAAAGAGTTAACCGCAGCACCCTGAGCTACACCTTTAGCCGGCAATATATTCTCTGCAGGTCGTGATGTACTACTGGTCGTAGCTGCGGGCTTCCGCTGGAGAGGTGGCGAAGCCGGTTCACTCGCTCTGAATGTATGCACCCTTGATGTTTGACCCGATTTTGCTGCTGCAGGGCTGAACGTTGATGAACGATGAAAGCGTTTATTCCTCCCTAAAGCGACGACTCGCTCTATTAGGTCGTTTTTCATCGAACCAGACTTTTCAATCCAAGCACGAATATCTTTAGTTAGATAATCCGCAGCACCTGCTTCAAGCGCTTGTAGCGTAACCTGCGCACCCTCGTGCGTTAAAGAAGAGAGCATCAGTACGTTAGTTGGGTTTTCACGCATAATGATGCGTACAGCATCTATGCCGTTGAGCTGCGGCATCTCAACATCCATTGTCACAACATCCGGCTTAAGTGCTTTAACCTGCTCAACAGCCTCACGACCATTGGTTGCAGAACCAATCACTTGAAGCCGGCTGTCGCCTGCTAACATTTCTGTTATGCGCTGCCTAAAAAAGCCGGAGTCATCGACAACTAAAACTTTTACCGGCATAAATACTCTCTATTTAGCACCGTTTAGGATGCGTAGCGTTTTAACAGGTTTGGAATATCTATGATCAGAGCTATGCGACCATCACCTGTAATCGTTGCTCCGGACAAACCAGGAGTGCCGTGTAATATTGTTCCCAATGGTTTAATTACAACCTCTTCCTGTCCAACAAGCTGATCCACCACAAAGCCAACTCGCAAGGTACCCACTGTAACAATTACAACATGCCCCTGTTCAGGAAGTTCCGCATGTTCTTGCCCTTCCACTAGCCAACGTTTCATATGGAAAAGAGGTAAGGCTTGATCACGAACAATAATCACCTGCTGACCATCAACCACATTGGTTTTCGTTAAATCGAGGTTAAATATTTCGTTAACGTTTACCAGTGGCAATGCGAAAGCCTGATTTTCCAAGATAACCATAAGTGTCGGCATAATGGCCAAAGTCAAAGGCACTTGGATAGCGATACGCGTACCCTGACCGATAACAGAATCAATACTCAACGTTCCGTTAAGCTGAGTGATTTTGGTCTTAACCACATCCATACCCACACCGCGCCCGGATACATCGGATACTTCAGTTTTGGTAGAGAAGCCTGCTTGGAAAATTAAGTTGAAACATTCCTGTTCAGAGAGTCTATAAGCTGCCTCTTGATCAAGCATCCCACGCGAAACTGCAAGCTTGCGAAGTTTCTCAGGATCCATACCTGCACCATCATCCTGAATAACCAACAGGATATGATCGCCCTCTTGCTCAGCAGAAAGAAGGACATGACCTTCTCGCGGCTTACCTAAGCCTTCGCGAATCTCTGGAGACTCAATACCGTGATCCACAGAGTTTCTGACTAAGTGAATGAGTGGATCAGCAAGTGCTTCAACAAGGTTTTTATCTAAATCGGTTTCTTCACCACGCAATTCAAGACGAATCTCTTTACGCAAGCTACGTGATAAATCACGGATCAAACGCGGGAATCGGCCAAACACTTTTTTCACAGGCTGCATACGGGTTTTCATGACAGACATTTGCAAGTCAGCCGTCACCATATCTAAGGTGCCGAGCGCTTTTGCCATCTCTTCGTCTTCACGCGTAACTCCCAGTCGCACTAAGCGATTACGCACCAGTACCAGCTCTCCAACCATGTTCATGATTTTATCGAGCAATCGAGTATCAACACGCACGTTGCTCTCTGGTGGAGGCGCTTTGCTAGGCGCACTTTTCGCAGCAACAGGGGATACAGGATGATCATCATGAGCAGGGTCAACCCAAGCTTCTACGTGCGCAACAGGCGCTGCTGATGCGACCACAGGAGCAGGTGTCGGTGTAGGTGCAGAAGCTTTCGCAGCAAATGCACCTTGTCCATGAGCTTGCAGATCATCTAATAGACTTTCAAACTCATCCTCTGTAATCAGATCTTGACTGCTGGAAGTGACTTGCGGCTCTGATGCGTTTTTCGCGACACCAGGAGCACCATTGACACCATGTAAATCGTTTAGCAGGGCCTCAAATTCATCCTCGGTGATAAGGTCATCCGACCCCGTAGGCACCTCTTCTTCGGACGGCGCCACATCATCAAGAAGCATATCAAATTCATCGACAGCGGCCGGTTTAGCGGATGCTGCCTTAGGCGTCGGCTCTACGACTGGAGCGGGCTTTGGTGCAGCAGGAGGAGCTGATGCCACTGCCCCGGAGGATGGCACTTTACCATCTGCATAATCAGCCAATCGTTGCAACAGTGCTGGACTTGCATGCTCAGGCTCTTCTCCGGCGCGAACATTACCAAACATCACGTTAACTGCATCCAGTGATTGAAGAACCACATCCATTAGTTCAGATGTAACTTTTATCTCACCATTACGCAGCATATCGAACAGGTTTTCAGCTTTATGGCAACATTCAACCATCGCCTCTAACTGTAAGAAACCTGCGCCACCTTTTACTGTATGAAACCCACGAAAAATGGCATTAAGAAGGTCTTTGTCATCTGGACTTTTTTCCAAATCCACCAACTGCTCCGAGAGCAGCTCGAGAATTTCTCCAGCTTCAACAAGAAAGTCTTCTAATATTTCGTGATCGACATCCAAACTCATAGGAAGCTCCTATTCAAAAACCTAGGCTTGAAAGCAGCTCATCAACATCATCTTGATTGCATGCCACATCGGGATTATTTTTTCCGGAAATCTGCGGCCCTTCTGCTTCAATCGGATCTTTTTTATTATTTTTGTGCTTATCATCAGTGTCTTTAGGAATCTCTATTCCGCTGATTCGCTCAACCTTAGCAGCCATATTCATTAACTGTACTAGACTACTTTCCACTTGAGTCACTAAAGTAATGACACGTCTGATTAGCTGGCCTGTTATATCTTGATAACTCTGCGCAACTAGAATGCTCGTTAGCTCTGCTCGCATATCAGAAACAGTTTGCTCAGACTCCTCTTTGAGTTGACAGGTTCGATCATAAACACCGCGAAGACCTTCAAACTCGGCCTCTAACTGCCCAACTAAAGACAACAAATCCTTAAATCGAGCGCTCTGATCATCCATTTTATCAACAAGGGTTAATGACTTATCGACACGATCCATTGTTTCATGAGATGTTTTTTCCGTCAGTTCAATCACATAGGCAAGACGATCAGACGCATCGGAAATACCAATGATAGAATCGTTTACATCATCTGTAGACAGCCCATCGATAGAAACATCTGACGAAAAAGACTTAATCGCCTCGTGCAACCCGCGGGTTAAATAGCCCACTTCATTGTAGAACGCTTGATGTTTAACCTGCTGAAGATCATTAATCACAACTAACGCTTGAGGTATATCACCACTTTGTACCAGGTTTAATAGCTCTTGCGCCTTACTTTCAAGGAGTGATTCAAAGCCATCCAAGCCAAGAGAGAAATCTGTTTCTGACATAATGATTTACTTCCCTTAACCGACTAGCCAGTAATTCGCTCAAATATTTTATCAATCTTTTCTTTCAGTACCGCTGCGGTAAACGGCTTAACAACATAGCCATTCACACCCGCCTGAGCAGCTGCAATAATTTGCTCACGCTTCGCTTCGGCAGTTACCATCAGGATCGGAATTCCAGACAGATTTGGATCAGCCCTAACCGTTCTGACCAAATCAATTCCTGTCATGCCTGGCATATTCCAGTCAGTGACTAAGAATTGTATTCCTCCTTGTTGGAGTATAGGCAAAGCTGTTTTCCCATCATCCGCTTCGATCACGTTAGTAAAGCCGAGATCTCGGAGCAAGTTTTTAATAATTCGTCTCATTGTAGAGAAATCATCTACTACAAGAATTTTGATGTCTTTTTTCAAGACAAAATCCCCCAATTCAGAAACATAAACACAGGATCTGATCTAACGATGTTTAAGTCTTTTTAAAATTTAGACCAATTTTCAAGAAAATGGAGACTTAGAGAAAAAAATTATTGCCAATCTCTAAGTCGACCACGTAAACGGTGAGCTGCTTGACTATGAATCTGACTGACACGGGACTCACTAACACCAAGAACTTCGCCGATTTCCTTCAAATTAAGCTCTTCGTCATAGTATAGCGCCATTACTAGCTTTTCCCGTTCTGGCAGAGTATCAATTGCCTGCGCTAAAGCTCGTGTAAACGCGTCTTTTTGTACATGTCCATCTGGACCGGGGTCGTCACCCGATAACTGCTCGCCTTGCGAACTTTCATCATCTGGGTTGGTTAGTTCCTCAAAACTAAACAAACGACTTTCTACCGAGTCCTTCAATAGATCATGGTACTCAGCCACACTAATATCCATTTCGGCAGCGATCTCAGCATCTGAAGCATCGCGACCTAATTCAGCCTCAACTTTTTTGATGGCCTCTGTAATTCTGCGTCCATTACGATGAACGGAACGTGGTGTCCAATCTCCGCGCCTTACCTCATCGATAATCGATCCACGAATGCGGATTCCAGCATACGTTTCAAAGCTAGCACCTTTAGAAACATCATACTTCTTAGCGGCTTCAAGCAAGCCAATCATGCCTGCCTGCACAAGATCATCCAATACGACCGTAGAGGGCAAACGACCCAATAGATGGTAGGCAATACGCTTTACCAAAGGTGCGTACTGCTCAATAAGATCATGACTTGAATTTATATCTAGCGGGTTATACATGGAGCCCCTTTAAGACCCAAAAATTAAACACCCTGAACTAAACGTTCAACAAAAAACTCAAGATGGCCTCGCGGCACATCCATTACAGGCCAACTATCAACCTTGTTCGCTAATTGACGATAGGCCACAGCCGCTTTTGTCTTAGAAAACGCTTTCAGAACAGGGATTTGACGCTGTACTGATTTTCGTACATTCTCATCATAAGGGATTGAGCCCACGTATTGAAGCGTTACATCTAAGAAGCGGTCAGTAACGGTGATCAGCTTATTAAACATGTTACGACCTTCGGTGTCATTAGCAACCATATTAGCTAACACTCGAAAGCGCGTCATTTTGTAATCACGATTGAGTAGCTTGATTAATGCATAGGCATCAGTAATGGATGTAGGCTCATCACACACAACCACTAAAACTTCTTGCGCAGCACGTACAAAGCTGACTACCGAGCTAGAGATTCCTGCAGCCGTATCGATCACCAACACATCAATATCATCTGCCAATTCATTAAATGCATAAATAAGTTCAGCATGTTCATGCACGCCCAAAGATGTCATCTCTTGGGTACCAGAACTCGCTGGCACGATACGAACATTCTCATTCACATCAAGAAGCACATCGGTCAGCTTACACTCACCCGCTAGCACATCACTGATATTGCGTTTCGGCCTCAAGCCTAACAACACATCAACGTTTGCCAAACCAAGATCAGCATCCATCAGCACTGTTCGACGGCCCATTTCACCGAGCGCAAGCGATAAGTTGACAGAGACGTTCGTTTTACCGACCCCACCCTTACCGCCAGTCACAGCGATTACCTTTACTGCATGAGAGCTCTTCATCAATAATATCTGTACTCAGCCCGCAGACGAAAGCGCAGAACCTCCTTCGGTTGACGCAAGCGCTCTGGCTCGCTCTCGTTCTAAGGTTTTCTGCGCAGTTACAACCGCACGGCTCACAAGATCATTACGCTGGGCTACTTCGATATCATCAGGCACTTTTTGTCCATCCGTCACATAGGCGATAGGTAGGTTTTTCTCAACCGCCAAGGCCAATGCTTCTCCAATACTACCAGACTCATCCAGCTTGCTTAAGACACAGCCATTAAGACCAATATTATGATAGTTATCGTATGCATCTTCTAAAACTTGACGCTGACTTGAGCATGAAAGAACCAATATTTTTTTGAGGCGCACTGATATATCCGTCAGCATATTTTTCTGCGCCTCACTGGGCCCCTCATGCTGACTCATACCTGCCGTATCAATCAACACCAGACGTTTTCCTCTTAGAGAGGTTAATACATCGTCTAGGCTATTATTCTCATCAACCACGCGCACGGGTACATCTAAAATACGCCCAAAAGTCCGTAACTGTTCATGGGCCGCGATGCGAAAAGAATCCGTTGTCACTAATGCCAATCCAGCGCTGCCGTGCTGTAGTACATAACGCGCCGCTAACTTACCAATAGTCGTCGTTTTCCCGACACCAGTTGGTCCCACAAACGCGATCATTCCACCTCGATCGATATAATCTTCGGTCATAACCGGAATGGCGTCCGTTAGCTTCGCCAAGGTAATACGCCAAGCCTTCGCAACATCGAGGTCGGACTCTAACCCCTTAGTCAGATGAGTGGTTAACGCATGACTAAGCCCCATCCGCTCGAATCGCTTGTTCAACTTCCCCTCTAGCGTCGCAGGCTCAGGCATCTTAGCGGGCTTTGTTTCTTCTACCCAGACTTTCCTTGATGATATCTGCATCTGCTGTTCTAGCAACGCTTTGAGTTGCTGGATCTCACCCTGCATACTTTCTATCACAGCGGTTTCCGCAGGGACCACTGCACGATAAGGGTCTACCTCTGTATCAATTTCATCTAGCGGCTCATCATCGAACACATCGCCTCGACGCGCTTTTTGACGCACTTTAAGCGACTCAAGAATGGTATGGAGATCCTCATCATCATCCGGCTCAATTTGCAAATTACGTTTACCATCAGACTGCAAACCAACAGCGTTATCCTCTCGCAACTGCTCTTCGGCTTCCATAATACGCATACGCGCTTTATTCAGCTCAGACTCAAGTCCCTCACGCTTCTTGGCGTTTGTTAGTAAGCCCACTTGCTCTTCACGGCGCTTTTTCTTTTCATACTCGCGTTTGAATTCAGCCTGCGCAGCTTCAAACTCATGCTCATGCGCAGCGACCACCTCGACACCGCCCGCAACACGATGATTGGACACAATAACCGCATCAGGACCGATCTCTTCGCGAGCCCGGCGCATTGCTTGCCTCATATCAGGAGCAAAAATACGCTTAACTTTCATCGGCAACCCTTCCATGACTCATGACTGAGAATCTCTTACACATTTTTACCACCCACTGTTGCCACAATGGTAATTTTTTTATTTTCAGGGATTTCCTGATAGGACAGCACATGTATCAACTGATCACTATAACGCACAAACTTAGCCATTAACGGCCTCACCGGTGCCGCCACTAACAAAATAGCCGGACGCCCCAACATCTCTTGCTTCTGAGCCGCTTCAATCAGGGAGTGCTGCAATCGCTCTGCCATTCCAGGCTCCAACACCATACCCTCTTCACCTGCTTGTTGGCTTTGCTGGACCGAGCTTAACAGCAGTTGCTCTAACTTAGGATCGATAGTGATCACTGGGATCTCAGCCTCTGCCCCATTGATTGTTTGCACAATCAGTCGATTAATCGACACTCGAACCGCGGCGGTTAGCGCCGTTGGATCTTGCGTTCGATTTACCGCACTGGCTAAAGCCTCCATAATACTTCTAAAGTCCTTAAGCGGCACCTGCTCCATCAGCAAGTTTTGCAGCACTTTTAACAACCCACTAATCGACAACTTAGCAGGAATAATTTCATCTACTAATTTCGGTGACGCTTTCGTTAACATATCCAAAAGCTGCTGCACCTCTTCATGACCTAACAGTTCATGCGCATGACTTTGTAATAGTTGGTTTAAATGCGTAGCAACCACTGTACTGGCATCAACGACAGTATAGCCTAGAGTTTGTGCATGTTCGCGTAGACCTTGCTCTATCCATGTAGCCGCTAGACCAAAGGCAGGGTCTTTTACTTCCACACCTTTTAACGTACCGAAAACCTGACCTGGATTGATAGCCAGATCACGATCCGGATATATTTCAGCCTCACCCACCACAACACCCATCAGGGTTATGCGATACGCACCGGGCATTAAATCAAGGTTATCTCGAATATGAACTGACGGAACTAAAAAGCCCAAGTCCTGCGACAATTTTTTTCGGACGCCTTTGATGCGATTAAGCAACTGACCACCTTGAAGCTTATCAACCATCGGAATCAACCGATAACCTACTTCAAGACCTATCATGTCAACCGGCATTACATCCGTCCAATCAAGCTCTTTATTTTCTTCAGGCGCTTCTTTTGTCGCCGCTTTCTTTTCTTGCTTCTCAATTGCTTGTTTGGCCGCAGCCTCTTTCTTTTGCTTACCCATCCACCAAGCCCAAACACCTGCAGCCGCAGCCAAAGATAGAAAGGCAACATGAGGCATGCCTGGAACAGCCCCCATAATACCCAAAATAATCGACGCAACGATCAACGCCTTAGGCGAACCAAACAACTGAGATATGATCTGCTTGCCCATATCCTGGGAAGAGTTTTGGCGTGTTACCATGATGGCGGCGGCAGTAGATAGCAAGAGCGATGGAATTTGCGCCACTAGGCCATCACCAATCGTCAACAATGAGTAATACTCAGCGGCCACACTGAACGGCAGATCGTGCTGAATCATACCAATCAACAGGCCACCCAATATATTGATGATAAGAATCAAGATACCAGCAACAGCGTCGCCGCGAACAAACTTTGACGCACCATCCATAGCCCCATAGAAATCAGCCTCTTGAGTCACATCTTGACGACGTGCTTTAGCCTCATCCTGATTGATTAACCCAGCATTCAAGTCAGCATCGATAGCCATCTGCTTACCCGGCATAGCATCCAACGTAAATCGAGCACTTACCTCAGAAATACGACCTGCACCTTTTGTCACTACAACAAAGTTGATAATGACCAAAATCAAGAAGACAACGATACCGACAACATAGTTGCCACCGATTACAACGGACCCAAACGCCTCAATAACCTTACCGGCAGCATCTCCCCCCTCATGCCCATAAAGCAGAACCACTCGTGTTGAAGCGACGTTTAGCGCCAGCCTCATCAAGGTTGCAACAAGCAAGATAGTGGGAAATACAGCAAAATCGAGGGGGCGCATTGCATAAACACCCACCAGCAGAACAACAATGGATAACGCGATATTAAATGTGAACAGCACGTCAAGCAGGAACGGCGGCATCGGCAATGTTACCATCGCCAAAATAATGAGCAGTAAGATAGGCACACCTAAGTTGCCATGACTTAACTCTCTCATATTTCCTATGAAAACCGTTCTATCCAAGCGCTCACCGCGTCATAAAAATGACAAATATTAACTTAACGCCAATAAATTGACGAAACACGTCTAAATACCCAACAAATTGGGCGAATCATAAGTCTATTTGCAAGAATCAAGCCATCTATTCATGGTGATATTCTTCAGGTATGACGAGTGAGGCATGATCGAAAGAAGTAAGCTCCTTCTCATTTCTCTCTTTATGGCGCTTAAGCTGGAATACATAGGCCAACACCTGCGCTACGGCCTTGTACAACCCTGTAGGAATCTCATGGCCTATCTCAGTACTGAAATAAAGTGCCCTAGCTAAAGGCGGTGCCGAAAGAATAGGCACCGAATTCTCTTCAGCAACCTCCCTTATCTTTAAGGCTACGAAGTCTGCTCCCATTGCCACCACGACCGGCGCACCTTTTTCAGGATCATACTTAAGCGCCACTGCATAATGGGTTGGGTTGGTAATAACGACATCCGCTTGAGGCACATCCTTCATCATCTTGCGCTGAGAAATCTCACGCTGCATTTGCCGAATTCGCCCTTTTACTTCCGGTTTACCTTCAGTATTTTTCATTTCATCTTTGACCTCTTGCAAGGTCATTTTTAACTTTTGCGAGTAATCATGCAGTTGATAAGGCACATCAACCATAGAGATCAATATAAGGCTGGTGCTGATCACAAGAAATGACCAACCCACTAGATTAACAGCATGGCCAATCGCCTCTCTTACATCTTGCGATCCCAATGAGAAAAGCTCAGGCTCTATTGTCAGCAAGACAACTACAGCAAACGACGCCACCAACACAAATTTAGCGATCGCCTTTGCAAGCTCAACCAACGCCTTCAACGAAAACATACGCTTAATGCCTGCGAGCGGATTAAGCCTGCTTAACTTTGGCTGCATTGCTTGGCCGCTAAAGTTCCATCCGCCTAACGCTATCGGTGCTATCAGTGCAGCAACCAAAACCGCAACCATAAAAAGCAAGATAGCCCAGATCGCTTCGACGACTGATTGGCCAAAATGAGAGAACATCCACTGAGGATCGAATATTTCATCGCGGCGCAGCTCAAAATTTCCTGCCATCATCGCCGCCAAGGCATGAGCCACACTCGAACCCAAAAAAAGCATAGCTGTGGCTGCAACCATCAGCAGCATAGTTGCATTCAGCTCCTTAGATCGCGGAATGTCGCCCTTTTCGCGCGCATCCCGCAATCGCTTGGGTGTGGGGTCTTCGGTCTTTTCTTGACCTGGATCTTCAGCCACGATTCACCTCTAAAAGCGATGCTGCCATCTCTAAAATATAGGTCGACACTAACTCAAACTGACCGCCAAATCCTGACAAACTCAACCAAGTAATAATAAGTCCCAAAGTCATCGTAAAGGGAAAGCCAATCGCAAATATATTCAACTGAGGTGCCGCTTTCGTCATGATGCCAAAAGCGAGGTTAATAACCAACAGTGATGTAACGGCAGGTAGTGACATCAATAAGCCTGCGGCGAACATCCATCCCCCTAAGAGTGCAATATCCATAAACCTTACAGCACTAAACCTTAATTCAGAAACCGGCATGATATGAAAACTTTGCACCAGCACGTCCAGCATAATTAGATGACCATTAATCGATAAGAACAGCAGCATCGACAACATCAAATAAAACTGCCCCAGCACCACCACGGAAACCCCGTTAGCAGGATCCGTCATCGATGCAAAGCCTAACCCCATTTGGTTTGCAATCAACTGCCCACCCACCGCAAATACCTGAAACATAACGTGGACTATAAAACCCAGTGCCGCTCCGATCAGAATTTGCTGTGCAATTAACAGGTAAGTTCCCAATGAAAGCCCATCTAACAAGGGAGGGGTCGGCAGTATAGGAATGAGGATCGCAGTGACAGCTAACGCCAAACTCAGCCTAACTTTAACAGGTACTAGCTGAGTACCAATCATTGGCATAGCCATCATAAAAGAAGCCACACGAAAAAGCGGTAGCAGAAAGGTTGAAACCCATTGCTCTAATTGAAGCTGACTAATCTCATACATGATTTACCCTATCATCGTAGGTATAAGATCAAACACCTTATGGAATTCGTCTGATAACTTACCCACCATCCATGGGCCTAGCACCATAATGATGACAATAATAATTAAAAGACGAGGTAGAAAGCTTAAGGTTTGCTCGTTGATTTGGGTCGCTGCCTGAAAAACAGCTATGACCAAACCCACTAGAAGACTGGGTACAACAATGACTGACACGAGCAAAATAACAAGCCAAAGCGCCTCACCAAACAGATCGAGCACGAATTGAGGTGTCATGATGCCTCCCTATATACCAAAACTGGCAGCCAGTGTACCGACGATCATAGCCCAACCGTCCACCAACACAAAGAGCATGATCTTAAACGGCAAAGAGATGATCACCGGAGACAACATCATCATACCCATCGCCATTAATACACTCGCGACCACAAGGTCGATAACGAGGAAAGGGATAAATAACATAAAACCAATTTGAAAGGCGGTTTTAAGCTCACTGGTAACAAACGCAGGAACCAATACAAAAAACGGCACTTCTTCTGCCGAGTTCACAGCGGGGGTATTAGATAAACGCAGGAACAGATTGAGATCATTTTCACGCGTTTGCGCCATCATAAACTTCTGAAAAGGCTGACTTGCGGCCTTCACCGCTGACAGCGTATCTAGCTGCTCATCCATATACGGCTGAATTGCCGTACGATTAACTTCCTCTAAAACGGGACTCATAATAAAAAAAGTTAAAAACAAAGCCAAGCCCACCAATACCTGATTAGAGGGCGTCTGCTGCAAACCTAACGCTTGCCGTAAGATGGCAAACACAACCACAATTCGAGTAAAGGAAGTCATCATCATGAGCATTGCTGGCAAGAATGTCAGCATCGTCATGAGAGCTAAAATTTGAATGGTTACACTGTAACCAACCTCACCATTTTCACCCGTCGTCATTGATATCGCTGGAATACCTTGATCAGCAGCAAAGACCAATGAGGGCAAACAAAGCGACATCAGCAAAAAGAAAATGGATAGGTATCTCATTGCCCTGCCCTAGCCTCTATACTTTTCTTTAGCTTATCAGCAAAGCTTTCAACGTTCTCGGCTGGTTCGATCACCGGCGACTCAAACGATTCTAGAAGAGAAACCCGTCCGGGCGCCACGCCTAACAACACCTGCCTTTCACCTACTTGAATTAATACCGCCCTTTCACGGGTACTCAAGGGCAAGGTTGCTACCACTTTAAGGCGTCGATTACCTACCTGGATACCTGAAACCTTCTTCAACCCCCATGCCAGCAGCAGTATGGTGCCTAAAACGATACCCAACCCGATAATGACCTGAAAGACACTCGACCCGTTCATAATTTCGGCAGAAGAGCGCACGGGCTCTGCGGCTAGCAGGCATGAGGATACCAACAAGCCCGACAACCCCATTATGTTTGAAAACGCTCTCAGCCATCGTGTCATTAACGCAACCGCTTAATCCGCTCTTGCGGGCTAATAACATCGGTTAAGCGAATACCATAACGATCATTCACTACGACAACCTCGCCATGAGCGATCAAGGTACCATTCACCATCACATCAAGTGGTTCACCTGCCACCCGATCAAGCTCAACCACCGATCCTTGGCTAAGTTGCAGCAGATTACGTATTGAGATATCAGTATTACCCACCTCCATAGAAAGGGTAACAGGAATATCCATTATAACGTCTAGTTTGGGATCCGTTACAGGCTTAGACTCATCAGTCAGCTCATCTAGCATAACGGAAGCGGCTGCATCGCCTGTCTGCTCTTCTAAGGCAGCTGCCCACTCATCAGCCATTGCTTGCTGATCATCACTCATCGCATCATCACCTTCACTCATAGAATCGCTCTAGTCACTTTCGCACTATTCATGCCGTTTAATCGGCTCAACCACTTTTATGGCAAGATTGCCACGTGACGTCCCCATCTTACAATGGAACACAGGTACAGCGTTTGCCTTTAACACTAAATTCTCGGGTATTTCTACCGGTATAATATCACCCACTTCTAATGCCATCACATCCCGCAGAACCATCTCCCGTTTAGCCACAGCCAAATTTACAGTCACAGGGGCTAGCATAATATCCCGACGTAATGCAGAGACCCAGCGATCATCTTTCTCTTCATCCGTACGCTGAAAGCCCGAGACCAGCAAATCCCGAATCGGCTCAAGCATCGAATACGGCATCGTTATATGAAACTCCCCCGTTCCACCCTCTAAGTCAACCTGAAATGTGCTCACGACGACGACTTCGGAAGGGTTAACCGCATTCGCCATCGCTGGGTTCATTTCATGACCTATGCGCTCAAAGCGCAATTGCATGACGGGCTTCCAGGCATCGGCAAGGTCCGTAAAAAACATATCCAAGGCTTTATGGACAAGTCGGGTTTCTGTCGGCGTAAAATCGCGTCCTTCAATTTTAGCGTGTCGTCCATCACCACCAAAGAAGTTATCCACCAGTTTAAAAACCAACTTAGCATCCATGATAAAAAGAGCCGTACCACGCAGAGGAGGAACTTTTACTAGGTTCATACTCGTAGGGACATATAAAGTATGAATATAATCACCATACTTCATGACTTGGACGCCACCGACAGTGACATCCGCCGTGCGGCGTAACAAATTGAATAGACTGTTGCGGGTATGACGAGCAAAACGCTCATTGATCATTTCAAGAGTAGGCATCCTGCCACGAACAATTCGCTCATGGCTAGCCAGATCATAGGGACGTACATCACCCTCTTCGTATTCCTCCGCCTCATCAGAGGCATCCGCTTCACTATCATCAACGCCATGCAATAGCGCATCAATTTCATCTTGTGATAAGAGATCTTTTACCGACATCGACGATATATTTCCTGCACTACTGCATTACAAAGTTTGTGAAGAGAACTTTTTCAATTCCAGGCTTGCCAATTTTCTCTTGCAGAATACCCTGTACAAGCTCAGTAGCATCCTGACGGAGCTTTTCTTTACCCTCTATCGTTTGAAGATCAGTAAATGACTGCAACGCAAATAAATTATTTAATCTCGCTACGATCAGTGGCATATGCAAGTTAAGCGCATCATCTACATCTTGATCGCGAGCTTTAGTCTCGATAAAAGCCTGCAAGTAATGCCGCTTACCGTCATCCGACTTTAATGTCGCAACAAAAGAGGGTTTTCCCTCAAGCGTTCTTATTTTGGTATAAATTGCTTCTTTTCTGACAGGCTCAACGGGCACATCTGCCTGCTCATCAGCACTAGAACCCAATAAGAAGAAAGCGGCACCTGCACCTAAAGCTGCAACCAGAATGGCTCCTATTACGATAAAAATGATGAGCTTTTTCTTTGACTTTCCACCTTCGGGTGCTGCTTCAGCCTTTTCTTCCGCCATGATCTACTCCTGTTCACTCAATCCTGAGTTTATACCAACTAACAATAGTATAAATATAACATAGAGATAGAGCGACAGTAGCTTATGCGTAATAATCTACCAAAGATAACTTACTCATTTGTGTTGTTTCTTGCTGCGCCTGACCACTTTCTTCAATTAATGCTCTGCCATCACCCGCAAAACGCTCGCGTCTTGACTGATCCTGACTCGAAGACTGATCTTCCACCGACGACTCTCCCAAGTTCAATCCTTGCTCTGCCATCATCTCTCTTAATCTCGGTAAGCTTTGCTCTAAGGCATCTCGAACATGAGCATGAGGGGAAGTGAAACTAACGCTCACTTGATCTTGCGTGATATGCAACTTAACTTGCAAAGAGCCCAATTCTGGTGGGTCTAACTGAATCGAAGCGCTCTGTAGCTTTTGATTCGCTGACCACATAACTCGCTCAGAAACGGCCTGACCCCACTGCGGATGACTCGGCATCATACCCGCTGGCATTTGCAACTGAACGTTTGAAGTCGGCCTAGCAAGTGTTGGCTGATGCAAGACACCTAAGCTATTGATATCTCCCCGTGACTTAGAAGTGTCAGAAGCAGCTTCAACTGAAGAGGCCAATCCCGTCTCGCCACCGGTTAAAGATACCTTCTGCTGCTTAGTTACCGACTCTAAAATGCGTGCAAGCTTAACATCAGCCGTTTCCACTGAAGAGTCAGCATTAACCACCGTGGCTGATGTCTGATGGATATTGGTAGCCTTATCCATTACCTTGGCGGAACTGTCAGCCACCGTATCACTCGAACGGATAGCGTTATTACTAGCACTGGCCAGGTCTACAGATCTTCTAGTTGCACGCAGCGCATCACTTTGTTGATTTAAAGTCGCTGGGTTTACTGGTTGGGCTCCCTGCATTGCCACTTCGACAGGCGCCGAGCCGACTACCTGACCCAGTTGATTATCTAATACAACTGCCGCTACTTTTGAATTAGCTTGCTCAGCACTCTCAATTGAGCTGCTTGATTCTGTAGTGGATTCAGGCCGAGTATCCACTCGAACCACCCTCTCAAGTTCAGAAGAAGTACGCTCACTGTTGACTCGCTCAATACTACTTAAATTAGTCGAGGTTACGACTGGCGCTTCCGAACCTTCAGCCTCATCAACTGTTCCTAAGTCGACTAGATCGGCACTCATCAACTCATGCTCAGTTTTTGGCTTTTTACCGCTCGTATCATCGGCCGCTTGATCGGGTCTAGGCTTTGCTTGATTCGCCTCAATCACAACGGGTTGTTTTTCATTAAAAGCCTGAATAACAGTGTTAACGGTTGGTTCTGCTACCTGTTTCGCATCTAAACTCAGAGTTGTGGTGGTGTCGTCAGGTTTCGCCTCATTTGCCGCAGCATCCAACACAGGAACTTGTATAGTCAGAGGTGCAACACTTTCTACCTCTGTTTGACTACCTTGCTCTGAAGACAGCGCCACGTTGATCTGATCAAGTCCATCTTGATCAAAATCGCTAAGCGAAAGGGCTGGCTGGTTTTCATTGGTTTCTATAGTGGTAAATTCAGTAGGCACGGCTAGCTTGGCTGACTGACTCAACGCCTCCGACAGCCCCTCACCGATAGATACCGGCTGAAACGCTTGCCCCACGAGCCCATCTTTACTTTGCATATCCAATAAGCGCTGAGACATAGCAGCATCAATAGCAAGGTCTGGCAATAATTGCCCCTCAGGCGGCAAAGTTGTTCCTAACAGCCCCGTAACCGCTGATTGAGGCGCCTTATCAACCTGCCCACTCAACGCTGACACACTATTTGAGAACGGCGCTGCATTCACCATACCTTGCAGCATCGACGCAAACTCAGTATTCATCGAAGATTGAGCCGTACCCGTAGGCATTAACAGGCTATTGAAGGTCGTTGGTGTTTGACTCGTTACGAGGCTTAACAACGGACTTGTTTGAGAAATCTGTGAGGCCATGCTTACCACCCTCTTTATTGTTACCGAGGTGTAATGCAAGTTAGAGGCCAAGATTAGGGGATTATATTAGTGGCGGCCGATTAAGCTGCGAACGCTCATCCAATAACTTTTGCAGTGCTTTATCCTGCGCGGCCATCTCTTCGCCCTTTGCTTTCTCTACGAGACTGTCCACCGCTTTAAATTTACCGTTCATCTGCGCCCAATAACGACGAACCTGCTCCAGTTGGTTTTTATTGGTTTGCATACTGCGTTTATGCTGCTCAATCGCCACAGATATTTTATTCATAAAAGCTTGGAAATTTTGCAATACAAAAGGAGTTTGTCCCGCCGCTAGCGCATCAAGGTACTGCTGTTGATATTCACTCAGATAACTTTCTAACTGAGCCAGTTGCAGCTTATCATTCTCAACCCGCTGCAACTGCTCACCGAGAAACTTCTCAGCATCTTTTTTCCGCCTTTCTGCTAAATCTAAAACCACCTTCAAGCGACTTGAGCGTTTTTTCATCAGCGTCTTACCGGCTCACTCGGCTGCAAACTCATGGCGAGCATCTGCAAGCTTTGTTCAATATCTACAGCTTCATTGAGTCCTTGCTGTAAGAATTGGCGCATGGTTGGCATACGTTCAATTGCAAAATCTGTATTGGGGTCTGCTCCTTTCATATAAGCACCTACCGCAATTAAGTCAGCATTTTGTTGATACTTGGAGTATAGCTGCTTAAATCGCATCGCCCCACCCATATGCGCCTGAGATACTATCTGTGGCATAGCACGACTGATCGAAGCCTCGATGTCTATCGCTGGATAATGACCCTGCTCAGCGAGCTGACGGGATAAAACCACGTGGCCGTCCAGTATCGCTCGCGCAGCATCCGCGACGGGGTCCTGCTGATCATCACCTTCGGTTAACACCGTATAAAAGGCAGTAATGGAACCCTTACCGGTCGCATCATTACCCGCGCGCTCAACCAGCTTTGGCAATTTTGCAAACACCGAAGGAGGATAGCCTTTGGTTGCTGGGGGCTCACCAATTGCCAAAGCGATCTCCCTTTGCGCTTGGGCATATCGAGTCAGAGAATCCATTAGGAGCAAAACGCTTTTTCCCTGTGCTCTAAAGTACTCTGCTATACGCGTTGTTAGCTGCGATGCTCGCAAACGCATCAACGGCGAATCATCTGCCGGAGAAGCCACCACCACAGAACGTGCCAAACCTTCGGGGCCTAAGTTATGATCGATAAACTCCTTTACCTCACGACCACGCTCGCCAATAAGACCGACGACTGTGATATCCGCCTCCGTGGAACGGGTCATCATCCCTAATAAAACAGACTTACCGACACCGCTTCCTGCAAACAGACCTAATCGCTGCCCTTTACCAACGGTTAACAGCGCATTGATCGCCTTGATCCCAACATCCAATGTATCCTTGATGGGGAAGCGAGCTAACGGATTAATCACCTCGCCAGCTAACGAAACCGCTTGGTCACACTGCAAAGGACCCTTTCCGTCTAGTGGCTCACCGACACCATTGAGGACTCGGCCCAACAAGCCAAAACCCACGGGAACATCCCTATCCTTTCCAAGAGGCAATACCTTTGCCCCTGATGACAGGCCCTCTACTGGCTGCAAGGGCATTAAGTAAACACGATCGCCCGAAAAACCAACTACCTCAGCTTCTATTTTATTATCCGATGACAATACAATCAGACAATTGTCACCTACGGCTACTTGCAAGCCAACGGCTTCTATTGTCAAACCAATTAAGCGAGTAATTCTGCCTTCAATAATAGGCGCTGGTTTATTTAATGGAGTACTGGAAAGGGACGCTATGGTTGCACTTAGATCAGGAATCCGCATACATCACTCATCCTCTTGTGTTGACGAGGTGATGCTATCTGCTAAACGTTTTTTAACCTCATCTGTGACCGAGGCTAAACGAGTTTCAATGGTATTTTCAATAAGACTTTCACCCGCAGAGATCAAACAACCGCCGGCGGTAACCTCTTTGTTAGGTTTGACCTGCCAACGATCAGCGTGGTCTTCAAGCAAGCCTTTAACTGCATCTAAATCAGCGGGGTTAACAGATACCGTGCACGCTTTGCTATCTTTAGGCAACATCTCTAGTGCGCCACGCACCGATGCTAAAACGGTGTCTTTAGACTCTGCAGCATGATGCCCAATGACAGCTTCAGCTATTTGAATCGATAATTGAGTTACAAGCTCAGCCAATAGATTATGTTGTGAGGCTAAGGGAGCTTCAAGTGATAAAATGAGTGACTCTAACGACTGCAACTTGGCGGTAACTTCGGCATTCCCTTTATCGACGCCCTCTTTATGTCCTTTGTCTTGACCTTCCTTTAAACCAAACTCATAGCCTGCTTTCTTGCCTTCGGAGAAACCCTCTTCGTAGGCACCTTCCCGAATGGACTCAAGCTCTGCCAAAGTCACCTTTTCCGCAACGATCTCATCTTCGACAACCGAAACTTCTTCAATTAGCGCTTCGTTTTTTTTGGACTGAATGCCGATGACATGACTACTACCGACTTCTGGAAGATTCCACAAACCAACAGGTTGCAGCACCTCAGACGCCTTGATGCGGACAGGTACCTTATCGAATGCTTTCATACACTGCCACCTAGATCATGTCATCGCCCCCACCACCTAGCATAATCTCACCTTCATCTGCTAGACGACGAGCGACCGTCAATACTTCTTTCTGTGCTTCTTCTACTTCACTGACGCGTACAGGGCCTTTGGCCTCTAAGTCGTCACGTAAAAGCTCTGCCGCACGTTTTGACATATTCTTAAAGATTTTTTCTTGCAGTGCGGTTTCAGCACCTTTCAGGGCAAGAATCAGCACATCAGTTGAAATCTCACGCAGAATAACCTGTATACCACGATCATCAACATCAATCAGGTTATCAAAGACAAACATCAAATCTTGGATCTGAGTCGCTAAACCTTCATCAACCTCACGAATACCTTCCATCAATTCAGCTTCTATCGTGCTATCGATAAAGTTCATAATATCCGAAGCCTGTTTCACACCGCCCAAGGTTCTGGACTGACCTGAACGCGAACCACTGAATTGACCTTCCAACATATCATTCAGCTCTTGCAGTGCTTGGGGCTGAATACGATCCAACGCAGCGACACGCATAATAATGTCGAGTCGTACTTTATCATCAAAAAAGGACAGGACATTAGCCGCTTGATCAGGATCTAAATAAGACACCACAACCGCTTGTATTTGGGGATGTTCAAAACGGATGGTTTCAGCAATTTGGCGAGGTTCCATCCAGCGCATAGTATCCAGACCGGAGGTATTTGTACTCATGAGTATACGATCGAGAAGGGTTTTGGCCTTTTCTTCACCTAATGCCTGATTAAGCATAGCGCGAATATAGCGATCATTATTGATACCGATACCGGTCTGATCACTCACCAACTCCATAAAATCTGAAACAACGCCCTCGACTCGGGACTGAGGTACGTTATCGAGCTGAGTCATTGCCTCACCGATAAGCTGCACTTGCTTCGGACCTAAGTGCTTCAAAACTTCAGCCGCATCATCTTCGCCTAAACTAATCAGGAGAATTGCTGCTTTTTCAATTTCAGTGAGTTCTTCATCGCTCATTATTGCCAATCCACTGTTTTACTGCCTGAGCCACACGCGCCGGATCTTCGGCAATCATGCTTCGAACTGCATTAAGTTGATATTCAAAGCTTTCGTTAGGCGTAGGTAATAAACTATCAGCACCACGCCCACCAAAGGTCACACGATCTTCTGCCAAATCCCCATCACCTAAACCTTCAAGCTCGGCAGCCACATCCGCCGCACTCGAACCCTTTTTAGTTAGAGCTGCAGTGAGAGGCTCTGTACTTGCAAGATTTTTAAGAATAGGCCGTAAAATACCAAAGACCATCAGCAGAATAAATAAAACCGACCCTGCCTGCTTTGCAATATCCCAAACCCAAGGCTGCATCCAGATCGGGACATCCTCTTCGACAAATGGAGTTTCTGGCACAAATGGAGAGTTAATAACATTAACGCTATCACCTCTGGTCGCTGCATAACCCACTGCATCCTGCACAAGAATACGCAATCGCTGCAACTCATTTTCAGACCAAGGCGTTCTAACCGTCTCTCCAGACTCAGCATTCCTAGACTGAAGATCATCGACAACGACAGCCACCGTAATCCGGTCAATACGACCACTTTGATGTTTTGTATAAGAGATAGAGCGATCTAACTCAAAATTACGTGTCGCCTGTTTACGACTCGTCCCTGGAACAGCGGTAGCTTCTCCCCCTGCCGCGCCTGCTGCATTGTTAGCCACTTCAGGTACTGCACTCGGTCCTGGCGGCTGATTTGATAACGCCCCCGGAACACCTTGAGCATTGATACCGACACGACTTTCATCAACCGTTTGTTCACTTCTTAGAGAAGGCAGGTCGGGGTTGTACATCTCATCCGTTTGCTCTACTGCCGTGAAATCAACTTCAGCTGACACCTCAGCACGAAAACGCCCCTGCCCGACCACAGGTAAAAGAATACTATTGACGCGATTAAGCAATGTTTCTTCTACCTTACGCGCATATTCAAACTGCTTGGCAGCTAAGACAACATCTTCATCTTCGTCACGAGAATTCAGCAACTGACCACGCTGATCGACAACAGTAACATCTTTGACATCTAGAGAGGGAACAGAAGAAGCAACTAGATTCGCGATCGCTGCCACTTGCGTTCTTTCAAGCTTACGGCCACTAAATAACTCTAAGAACACGGAGGCACTGGTTTTTTTCTGATCTCGGACAAACACGGTTTCTTTAGGTATGGCTAAATGTACACGCGCGTTGCGAACGGCCACCATACTGGCGATGGTTCTTGAAAGCTCGCCCTCTAAACCTCGTCGATATCGAGCGTTTTCCATAAACTGGCTAACACCAAGACTCTGATCTTTATCCATGAGCTCAAAGCCAACTGTTTTATCGACCGTAAAGCCCTCTGCTGAAAGTTTGAGGCGAGCCTGATGAACAAACTCATCAGGTACCAAGACAGCTCGTGCATCCCCTTCAAATTTATAAGGGATATTATATAAACGCAGTTGCTCAATAACCTGATTTGCATCGGCAAACTCAAGATTGGAGAAAAGAACACGGTAATCTGGCGCACGCGACCACAATACGACAGCAAAACCTATCGCAATACTTGCGGCAAGTCCTACCATCAAACCAAACTGTCGGACTAGCGATAGCTTATTAAAGCCCGCCATCAACCCTCCACCGACTGTTTGCATTGTTGCGCTATTGTTGTCCATATTATAAAAAGGCCAAATTACTTATTCTTATTAAATAGACATTTTGTAAACATCTTCATAGGCCGTAACCAAACGGTTACGCACTTGGGTCATAGCCTGAAACGATACGCTCGCTTTTTGCATCTGTATCATTACTTGCGACAACTCAACACGAGGGTCGCCCTGTTCAAATGCAGTGGACAACTTACTCGCTTCCATCTGTGTTTCATTAACCTTATCGACAGCATTCTTGAGCAGAGAGCCAAACCCAGTGCCATCAACCTGATTGACGCTAGACATGTCAGATAGTTCTGTCGGTTTTTTGACACGCCCGATACCCTGCTGTGCATCTGCTTGCATGCTTCGCATCTGCATTAGTACATTATTGATATCAGTCCGCTCAATCATAAAACCTCCAAACGACAACTTATTGACATTATATGGCAATAACGCCTCAGCACAAGCATCCAAATGATGTTTACGTCATTTATATGACGCTTAAAGGATGAAAACACTATAACTGATAGATTAAATGCAAAAAACGAGCCAATGGCTCGTTTTTCTAAGTACAATGAGTCTGATTAACCTACATCTGGTGGATCACCATATTTTAGACGCACATACATTAAGGCGACCGTTATCGCATCACCTAGCGCCGTATGTCGCTCAAGCATGGGAATATCCAGGTTTTTTGAGATGGTATCAAAGCGTAGATCAACATTCCCACCTAATTGACGCCACTTAATAATATCGTGATAGACATGTGACAACTCTATCGCCTTGCTAGGCAAGCCAAAACCATAAATTGGCCTAATAAACTTATCCAGCATCCGAATATCATAGTTAACGTAATAGCCTAATATGGGACGGTTACCCACAAAAGCAAGCACCTTCTCTAGTGCCTCCTCAAGCTCAATGCCATCAACCAAATCTGCAGCGCGAATCTTATGCACCTTGATTGAATCTCCGGTCAGAGTTTTGGGCGGTTTCAGCTTGATATCCAAGCGCTCGCTAGTAAGCACCTTTTTACCCTTCACCTTAACCGCACCGATAGACACTATATCTGCATTTTTGACATCAAGCCCTGTTGTTTCACAATCCAAGGAAACAACCTCATCACCTTGATAGGGCTCAAAAAGATGTGCATAAGGCCCCGTCCTATGCTCCATCTTCTCCTTCATTCTTCTTATTGTTCTTGGGATGATCATTACCTGCTCCCTAAGTGATAGCGCAACTCCAGATGCTTTTTAAATCCTTTCACAATATGAAAAGCATCCCTTAACAAATCCCTTTCCATTTTATTCATAGATTGCAGATCAAGTGTATTAGGCGTTAGGTCAACGCCCGCTGCCTGCTCCTCAGCACGCTTAATTTGCTGGCGTAATCGCAACTGTATAAATAACCCAAGTGCCTCAGAAAGATTTTTGCCATGCTTATCTTCCATTATTCCAGCTTCAACTAAGGCATCTATACGTTTAAAGGTATTTGTCACTAAAATCTTATGTTCCAATGCCATCGCTCGTACGCCATGAACAATCGGAAAAATACCGCCTTTTTTAATATCAAGCTGCCCACGCTCCTTCAGATTTCCGAAAAATGTCAACGGCGTATCAAATTCCAAGGCAACCTTGGCAAAATGCGAGAAAAACACATCATTGTTTTTAAGCGACTTCAAAAACCAGTTTCGCGCAGCTTTAAAGAGCGCAGGATTACCAGCAACCGGTTTAGCATCGACAGCGATAGCCAAATTCATTTGCTCAAGCTCATTCCAGCTACTCGACCAATTTGACATTTTTTGTGTCCAGTCACCTAATGAGTTCACCCATTCAGGGTTGGAAACCATAATATTTCCCGGGCACGGAGGATAACCAAACTCCATTAATTGCTTAGAAAACTCATTGAGTACTTCCTGCATTTTTGGCCAAACTAAACCATCACGATAAATAATCGCGTTATCCTGATCGGTTTTCATGATCTGCTCGCCACGCCCTTCCGACCCCATAACAATCAAGCAAACATGCGGCTGCATATCCGCAGGAACCATAAGATCAAACAATTTTGCCATGATACGACCATTCATTGCGGCCAACAGATCCATTGCAAATCGTGTCTTAACACCCTGAGAGACGAGCGATTTAATTAGGTCGTTCAAACCATGTGCGGCCACATGCAAATCTTCTACTGTTTGCGCACGCTCGATTCTTAAACCAATAACATGAGAGTGGCTTGAGAAGAAACTCAATACATCGGTCAAATCAACAACACCAACCAATTCCTGATCCTTCATCACTACAACACGCTCTATATGCTGCTGTGTCATAATAATGAGCGCATTAAATAAGTAATCATCAGGATGCGTGCTGATCAATCGATAGGTCGCGATCTCTGCAATGGGAGTAGTTAAGGGCAACTCATTCATCACCACAGCATTCAAAAGGTCAGTGCCCGTCACCATACCGTAACGAGCACCTTTTCTAACCAAAATACAATCGACCTTTTTTTCGCGCATCAACTGAGTGGCTTCTTTTATGCTGGTTTCATCAAGCACAATAAGCGGGTCCCGAATCAAGCCATCACAGACACGCGCCAGCATAAACTCCGCCATATCCTGCGTCGCTCCATGCTGCTCTACTATCTCAGTTTTCGCTGAAAGACTTTGCTGAAAATAGTCTGCAAAAAGCGAGTTAGTGGATACCAAATCTAATACAATTTTAATAGGAATAATGTGACAGATGGTTTCTTCTTCAGCGATGAAGTTGTGTATCGCTTTTCCCTTTATCGCGGACCATGCGCCAAAGTAATCTTCATTTTCATAGTGCACAAAAACACTTTCTTGCCCACCGGCCTCACTGCTTGCCTCGCTCTCTGATACCCGCCCCTTCAATACGACATGCACGCCATCAGGAACAGAGCCTGCTGCCATAATTACTTCACCTTTTTGGAAGTAACCAATATCAAGATTTTGGCGTAATAGTGCCTGCTCGCTATCAGTCAGCAAACTAAAAGGCAAATTGTCCATTTTAAAAGAAGACGGCATATCTAACTCCTTGATCAACAAAAAAGGCGCATCAACTTTGGCTGATGCGCCTCTTCAAGACTTGAGATCTAACTCAAATTTTAGTGAGAGTGAGCATCACCAGCACCACGTGGGATACGTAGATCTTCAACGATACGTTGCATTTCTTCAGAAGGAGGAGGTGTCATACCCGCTACTACGAAGGCAACTACAAAGTGAAGAACCATACCTACAGTACCAAATCCTCCAGGACCGATGCCCATGAAGTAATCAGCTTTGTCACCACCACCGAATACGAAGTACCACATGTACCCAACTGTAGAAACCAAACCAACTAACATACCTGCGATGGCACCTTGAGTGTTCATGCGCTTGTAGAAGATACCCAGCATGATAGATGGGAATACAGACGCACACGCAATACCGAACGCTAACGCAACCACCTGAGCAACGAAGCCTGGAGGGTTGATACCGAAGTAACCTGCGATACAGATTGCAACGACAGCAGCCAAACGAGCGTACATAAGCTCTTGCTTGTCAGTGATGTTCGGGTTAACAGTTTTCTTCATTAAGTCATGAGATACAGCGGTAGAGATTACTAGCAACAGACCTGCAGCTGTAGATAGTGCTGCTGCCACCGCACCTGCAGCTACTAGGGCAATTACCCATGCTGGCAGTTTAGCGATATCCGGGTTAGCCAGTACCATGATGTCACGGTCTACGTACAACTCGTTAGCATACGGCTGTTTAGCAGCATCAAAGTCAGCACCTTGAATCGCGTTAGTAGCCATACGTTGACCTTGAGGACCACGCTCTTCAGTGAATTCTGGAGCACCTTTACCTTCGAAGGCATTACCCGCAGCATACTGAACTTTACCATCGCCGTTACGGTCATTCCAACCCAACAGACCCGCGTTTTCCCAGTTTTGGAACCAAGTAGCATTAACCTTGATATCTTCGTATGAACGACCTGTGTTATCAGGACCGTTTACAGTTTGAATCAGGTTTACACGACCGAAACCAGCTACACCAGGAACCGCAGTGTAAAGTAGTGCGATGAAGATCAAAGCCCAACCTGCAGAAGTACGCGCATCTTTAACACGTGGTACCGTGAAGAAACGTACGATTACGTGTGGAAGACCCGCAGTACCGCACATTAGAGCAACAGTTAAACAGAAGATATCAATCGTAGACATCTTACCTGCAGTATATTGAGCAAAGCCCAAATCTACAGACAGTTTATCCAGTGTTCCAAGAACAGACATGCCGTTATCTAGCGTAGCACCCAGACCGATTTGTGGAAGGATGTGACCAGTTACCTGAGCAGACAAGAAGAATGCTGGTACTGTGAACGCAAGGATCAATACGCAGTACTGAGCTACCTGAGTATAAGTGATACCTTTCATACCACCCAATACAGCGTAGAAGAATACAATCGCCATACCGATCAGTACGCCAGTGTTAACATCTACGTGTAGGTAACGAGAGAATACGATACCAACACCACGCATCTGTCCTGCCACATATGTGAAGGAGATAACAATTGTACAAACAACTGCAATCAAACGCGCGAAGCTAGATTCGTAACGGTCACCTACGAAGTCAGGCACTGTAAACTTACCGAACTTACGAAGGTAAGGAGCCAGCAACAAGGCTAGTAGTACATAACCACCTGTCCATCCCATCAGGTACGCAGAACCATCACGACCGATGAAAGAGATAAGACCCGCAAGGGAGATAAAGGATGCTGCAGACATCCAGTCAGCCGCAGTAGCCATACCGTTAGCAATTGGGTGTACACCACCGCCTGCAACGTAGAACTCTTTTGTTGAGCCCGCACGAGCCCATACAGCGATACCGATATAAAGGAGGAACGAGCCACCGATAAACAGGTACGATAATACATCAACACTCATATTCACGCCGTCCTATTAAGTTATTATTATTCGTGAACGTCATATTTTTCGTCGAGCTTGTTCATGCTGAACACGTATGCCCAGATCAACGCGACGAATATGAAGATAGACCCTTGTTGTCCGAACCAGAATCCTAATGGGAATCCAAAGAATTGGATTTCATTAAGCTGGTCGACAAAAAATATGCCGAAGCCGTAAGAAACTACGAACCATATGGCAAGGTAGGTCATAATTATGCGCAAGTTTTCGCCCCAATAGGCCTTAGCGCTTTCACTACTGATTGACATGGCACCATCCTTAATTTTTGTTATTGGATTTAGTGAAGAAATAGACAGACTGAATCTAACAGAGACTTTACTTTAAAAAAGCCCCGACTTTAGTCGGAAACCCTCTGGCGTTATCTACTGACATAACACCGATTCCCTTACAGTTCGCCACTTCTAGCCCAAATACCAAAAAGTCTTAACATACAACAGGCTATACAAAGGTATAACTGTTATGTCAGCATCCTACCTTGTTAGGGTTACACTATAATTTCAACTCTTTAATTATTAATAGAGACTGTCACCATGCTATCAGGTTGGTCGATTATCCTTATCTCTCTTTTGTACGTAGGTTTACTCTTCGGTATTGCCTATTACGGAGATAAAACCGAGAGAGGTAAGTCCTATGCGAACAACCCCATCATTTATTCCTTGTCTCTTGCGGTTTATTGCTCCTCTTGGACATTTTATGGTGCAGTCGGAAGAGCCTCATCCTCTGGATGGGAGTTTATGGCGACCTATATTGGCCCTATTGTTGTCTTTCTGTTTGGTTGGCGAATAATTGAAAAGATCATTTTGATCTGTAAACAACAAAACATCACAAGCATTTCCGATTTTATTTCGTCGCGATATGGTAAAAGCCAAGCTTTAGCAGTACTTGTGACACTGATTGCCGTCCTCGGAACTATTCCATATATCGCAATGCAACTTAAAGCCGTCGCTATTAGCTACAACGCTCTTGCCCCTGGGACAACCGAGGCTCTGAGTAAAGGCAGTGACACCGCATTGTTTGTTGCTATTTTAATGGCAATTTTCGCCATCCTTTTCGGAACTCGACATATTGATGCGACCGAGCACCATGAAGGACTCGTTTTAGCGGTAGCATTTGAATCTATTGTTAAGCTGACCGCATTTATGACCGTTGGTTTTTATGTTTCAGGACATGTTTTCGATGGTATTACTGACACGGTTTATAACATCATTATTCAATTACAAAATGATGCAAAGTATCACCAATTTCTTGAGGGAAGCTTTCTAACGGAAGTACTGCTAGCCTGCACCGCTCTCATTTGCTTACCTCGTCAATTTCACGTTGCTGTAGTTGAGAACACCAACGTCAAAAACTTAAGAATGGCACGTTGGCTATTCCCGTTATACATGCTTTTGTTGTGCCTTTTCGTACTTCCCATCTCTACATCTGGCAATGTTTTTTTCCAAGGGGAAAGCATTGATGCGGATACCTATGTACTGATGCTTCCACTCGAATCTGGCAATAAGGCATTAGCCACCTTTGCATTTATCGGCGGTCTATCAGCTGCCACCAGCATGGTTATTGTCGCCTGCATCACACTCTCTACAATGGTGTGTAACGACATCATTATGCCCCTGCTGTTTAGAGTCTCGCATTTGCGCTTATCGCAAAGTAAAGATTTGGGATCGCTGCTACTCACCGTTCGACGCCTGACCATCGTAGTCCTGCTCTTGATGGCCTACTTCTATTACCGAATACTCGGAAATCAAGGCCCCCTCTCCTCTTTTGGTTTGCTCGCTTTCGTTGCAGCTTCGCAGTTCTTACCTTCCATTATTGGGGGTTTATTCTGGAAAACAGGGTCACGACAAGGGGCGCTAGCAGGCATGGGGGCAGGATTTCTACTATGGATCTATACACTCGTTATTCCCACGCTCATTGATGCTCAGATTATCTCCTCCCATTTTTTAGAAAATGGGCTGTTTGATTATCATATTCTCACCCCAACTGCGCTGTTCGGCTTAGGGAATCTTGACCCACTGACGCACGGCGTTTTCTGGAGTTTATCTATCAATGCCGCTCTCTACTATCTGGTTTCGCGTTACTCCTCCCAACGATTAGTCGATCGAATCCAAGCCAGCGCCTTTGTAGACGTCTATAACCGTGATTTAACAGAGCCGTCTCGTCAGATAGGCACTGTCACTGTGGGCGACCTACAGATGCTTACAGAGCGTTTCCTCGGCCTCAGCAGAACCCAACACGCGTTTACTGGATACGCGTTACAGCGCCACGAAGACCCTCCTCTATCCGGCGACAAGGCGACACCTGAGCTAATTAGCTTTACTGAGAGGCTCTTGGCAGGGGTGATTGGGGCTTCTTCAGCACGGATTGTTCTCGCTTCAACCCTACGGGGTAAGGAGATGCAGATAGGTGACGTCGTTTCGATTGTCAACGAAGCGTCTCAAGCCTTGCGATTTAATCGCTCACTACTCCAATCTACAATCGAAAATATCGGCTTGGGTATTAGCGTTGTTGATCAACAGATGCGCCTCGTTGCATGGAACCGCCCTTATACTGAAATGTTTAGCTACCCAGACGGCTTGATTTGCATAGGTCGTTCAATTGAAGAGATCTTCAGATACAACGCACTCAAAGGCGAATATGGTCCGGGGAATATCGAGGACCAAGTAAGTAAACGGCTTAATAGTATTCGATCAGGCCAACCGCATCGCTATGAACGTTACCGACCTGATGGCACCGTACTAGAGGTAAGAGGCAACCCCATGCCCAACGGCGGTTACGTCAACACTTACATGAATATCACACAACACAAACAAGTTGAGGAAGCGCTTCGTGAAAGTGAACAAAACATTCGTATCTATACCGACAACGTCCCGGTACTCATCGCCTACCTAGATACCGAAAGACGCTACCTATTCGTCAACAAAGCTTACGCAGAGGCTTTTGGCCTAGATAGACACAAGATCATCGGCATGCCGGCCTATAAGCTACTCAGTGAAGAAGAGTACGCCAAACGCCGCGATCACATCCAATTGGTACTCGAAGGGAAACGCCAAAAGTTCGAAACCGATCTACCTACACAGCAGGATGCAAAGCGCTTTGCTGAGGTGACTTACATCCCACACATCGGTGAATATGGGGATATTTTAGGGTACTTCACTCTGTATCAAGATATAACCGAGCGCAGGGAAGCCGAACTTGCACTGCAAATCACTAATGAAACACTTGAGCAACGCGTTAAAGAAAGAACTCACGCACTTTCCGTGGTTAACAAAGAGTTGCGAAAAGAAAACACCATACGCGCCCTGATGGAGGATGAGTTACGTCAAGCTAAGAGCGATGCAGAGGCCGCCAACCAAGGTAAAACCCGCTTCTTAGCTGCGGCGAGTCATGACTTGCTCCAGCCACTCAATGCTGCAAGACTATTTACCTCGGCACTAGCGCAACAAAGTCATGACTCGCCGAGTACACACCAACTCGTTGAAAACCTAGACGGCTCTCTAAAAGCGGCAGAAGAGTTGATCACCACCATTCTGGATATTTCAAAACTTGATGCCGGCGCCCTTGAACCTGTGATCAGCCACTTTTCGCTTAACACCCTATTTAGCAACTTAAGCACCGAATTCAATGCCTTAACGCAGGAAAAGGGGCTAACTTTCCGCTACGTGAAGTCTCAACAGATTGTCGAGTCAGACCAAAAACTGCTACGTCGAATTTTACAAAACTTCCTATCCAATGCGGTCAGATATACGCAGAGCGGTAAAATCTTACTGGGCTGCCGTCGGGAGAAAAACAAACTTCGAATTGAAGTATGGGATACTGGCGTGGGGATACCCCCAGAAAAGCTCCATGAAGTATTTGAAGAGTTTAAACGAATCGACAACCCTAAACACTCTCAGGTAAAAGGACTCGGACTTGGCTTAGCGATTACCGACCGCATTGCACGCATGCTCAATCACAAGCTCAGCGTTCACTCTTGGCCTAGCAAAGGCACTGTTTTTAGCATCACAGTACCTTTTGGAGATCCAAGCAAAGAGGTGCAAGCGAAACCCGAGCAACGCGGTTGGATTCGCAGTAAAGCACTCAACGGCACCCTCGCATTAGTAATAGATAATGAGCCTAAAATTCTCGAAGGAATGTCAGCACTTCTGCAAGGCTGGGGATGCGCAACCTATACCGCACTTTCTATCGAAGAGTCTTTAGCCCTATATCAGAACGGTGAAACACCCTTACCTAACATTATCCTAGCAGACTACCATCTAGGGGAAACCGACACCGGCATTATGGCTCTAAGAAAATTGTATACGTTATGGGAAAAAGAGATTCCGGCCTTAGTAATTACGGCAGATCGTACCGATATGGTCACCGCTGAGATTAATGATTTTGGTGCCCAACTTCTCAACAAGCCCATCAAACCGGCCGCACTCAGAGCTATGATCAATAAACTGATCGCCGGAAGCAAAGCATAAAAAAAGCGCCGATTCGGCGCTTTTAGTTTCAGAGCTTTTATTCCATATCTGTTCTTGCAGGGTCGACACTCAAGCGCTGTGCAGCTATAACAGCTTGTGTTCGACTATGGACACCTAGCTTTCTTAAGATAGCTGTCACGTGGGCTTTAATGGTCGCTTCAGATACGTTCAACTCGTAAGCGATCTGCTTATTCAGCAAACCTTCGGTCAGCATGGTTAACACGCGGAATTGCTGCGGCGTTAACGAAGCAAGCGCAGCAGCAAACTTGCGCTCCTCTTCACTGACGTCAATAGCAGCATTTTCGGTGATTTCACGTGGCAACCACTCCTCACCTTCAAGCACACAGACAATTGCTTCAGAAATTGTTTCCAAAGGCGCAGATTTAGGGATAAATCCAGAAGCACCGTAATCCATTGCGCGCTTCATTACATTAACCTCTTCGCTACCGGAAACAACGATAACAGGCATTCCTGGGTTTTGTCCTCGTAAAAAGACAAGACCGCTAAAACCGTTAGTCCCTGGCATATGCAAATCTAATAAAACCAAATCAGCGTCCGAGTGCTGTGCAACAGCCTCTTGAACAGCGGCGAGAGAATCAGCTTCGACAATCTCCACACCGGAAATAGCTTGGGTGACCGCCTGCCTGAGTGCGGCACGAAACAATGGGTGGTCATCTGCAATAATGATTTTACTGGCTAGCTGCATGCTTTATCCCCCGAACGCTGGCACGTCCAATTATCATTGTTCTTTATTCTTGAATAGTCAGAATAATACCATCTCTAAACGCAAAACTCCCCTTTCAGTTTAGCTGAAAGGGGAGTTTTAGACGAATGTACCAATTTAAAAAAAGGAATTAACCTTTGCGGTTCATTCGGTGTTCGATTAGATCATCCACCACAGATGGATCTGCCAGCGTAGAAGTATCACCAAGCGCACCGAAATCATCTTCGGCAATCTTACGCAGGATACGACGCATGATTTTACCCGAACGCGTTTTCGGCATACCAGGAGAGAATTGAATCAAATCCGGAGAAGCGATCGGACCGATCTCTTTACGAACCCAATTGCGTAGCTCTTTCATCAAATCGTCAGACTGCTCGTAACCAGACTGCAGTGTCACGTACACATAGATACCCTGACCTTTAAGATCATGCGGGTAACCCACTACAGCTGCTTCTGCAACGGCAGGGTGCGCCACCAGCGCCGACTCAACTTCAGCGGTACCCATACGGTGACCAGAAACGTTGATTACGTCATCAACACGACCGGTAATCCAGTAGTAACCATCCGCATCGCGACGTGCGCCATCACCTGTTGTATACACACCTTTGTAAGTTGTGAAGTAGGTTTGTACGAAACGCTCGTGATCACCCCAAATTGAACGCGCTTGTGATGGCCAAGAGTCAGTAATAACCAAGTTACCATCTATTGCGCCTTCTAGCGTATTACCTTCAGCATCTAACAGCGCTGGCTGAACACCAAAGAACGGACGTGAAGCCGAACCTGGTTTAGCTGCTGTTGCACCTGGTAATGGCACAATCATCACGCCGCCTGTCTCTGTTTGCCACCAGGTATCAACGATTGGACACTTATCTTTACCGATAATGCGGCTGTACCATTCCCATGCTTCAGGGTTGATCGGTTCACCTACAGATCCAAGAATACGAAGTGTAGAAAGATCAGAGTCACCCAATACATCTTCACCCTGCTGCATTAATGCACGGATTGCTGTAGGTGCTGTGTAGAACTGATTAACTTTGTGTTTTTCGATAACGCGACCAAAACGGCTGTTATCTGGATAGCTTGGTACACCTTCAAACATCAGCGTTGTTGCACCGTTTGCCAGAGGGCCGTAAACGATGTAGCTGTGGCCAGTTACCCAACCTACGTCTGCTGTACACCAGTAGATATCGCCATCTTTGTAGTCAAATACATATTCATGCGTCATTGATGCATAAACCATGTATCCGCCTGTAGTATGCTTCAAGCCTTTAGGTGCGCCTGTTGATCCGGATGTGTAAAGGATAAAGAGAGGATCTTCAGCACCCATCTCTTCAGCTGGGCAATCAGTTGATGCGTTAGCAGTTAACTCTTCGTACCACTTATCACGACCCTCAACCCAAGCTACATCTTTCTCAACACGGTTCACTACGATCACTGTTTTACAGTGAGCAGCTGCAGCTTCATGAGATAAAGCGACATCTACGTTAGTTTTTAATGGGACCACTTTACCGCCACGCAGCGAGTAGTTAGAGGTAATAACTACTTTAGATTCAGCGCCTTCGATACGTGCAGCCAAAGCTTCTGGAGAGAAACCACCGAATACGATTGAGTGAACCGCACCGATACGCGCACATGCCAACATAGCCACGGCCGCTTCAGGAATCATCGGCAAGTAAAGAGTAACCACATCACCTTTGTTCACACCCTCTGCTTTCAATGCATTAGCAAAACGGCAAACGCGCTCATGCAACTGACGGTATGTGATGTTTTCTGATTCGCTTGGATCGTCACCTTCCCAAATGATAGCGACTTGATCGCCACGCGTTTCTAGATGACGATCTAAACAGTTGTAAGAAGCGTTTAGCGTACCATCCTCAAACCAACGAATATCGACGTTGTGAGGATCAAATGAGGTATTTTTAACTTTAGTGTATGGCTTAAACCAATCGATGCGCTTTCCGTGTTCTCCCCAGAACGCATCAGGGTCTTTCACAGACTGCTCATACATTGCCTCATACTTAGCATTATCAATATGCGCCTGTGCCGCCACTTCTGGTCTGACTGGATAGATCTTTTCACTCATGGTGATGCCCTTAGCTTGCTTGTTGTAATTATGTAACCTGATAGCTGCTATTTTTTTATCGTTTTTATATCCATGCAGCAAATCGGTTATTCAGCTTAGTTTTATACCCAACCACACGCAAGAGTCTGAATTAGACATTGGTCTATCGAAGCTACTTCTATAGTACTAAAACAGCATAAATTATTGAAAATATTAGACTTATTACTTAGTCGAACATTAGTCTGCTTTTACAGTAAAGCATCCAGATCAATCCCAGACTCGCGAATCTTTGCCAATTTATAACGCAAGGTTCTTGGACTGATTGCCAAACGTTCAGCTGCTTCTTTTCGGCTTCCGCCAGTCGCTTTTAACGCATCAATAATCAATTGAAACTCATGCTGACGAAGATCGCTTCCCAACTTTCCGGAATCCTCTTCAACTAACGGACTTTCCTCCACAACTGGCATCGAGCTAGATTGATTCGTAGTCATAGAGATAGCTCCTGAGAGCATGTGCAGATCCGCCGGCGTAATAAAATGACCTGTTTGCAGAATCAGTGCGCGTTGAATCACATTATCGAGCTCACGAACGTTACCCGGCCACGTATGCTGAGCTAATGCGGTTTCTGCTTCAGGTGTAAACCGTGCCGCTGGACGCTTCATTTTTTGGCAATATTTTTCCAACAAACCTTTAGCCAGAGGCACTATATCTGCCACACGGTCTCGCAGCGGCAGCCACTGCAAAGGAAAAACATTCAACCGATAATACAAATCCTC
>DAIRSP010000007.1:35373-42647 GCA_036804365.1 Neptunomonas sp.
CTCGCAGCGGCAGCCACTGCAAAGGAAAAACATTCAACCGATAATACAAATCCTCGCGAAACTTACCCTCAGCCACATATTGCTCAAGCTGTCTATTAGATGTGGCTAGCACTCGCACATCCAACTTAATGACGTTGCGTCCACCAACTCGCTCTACTTCCTGCTCTTGTAGAACCCGGAGCAACTTAGCTTGCAAACCCAAGTCCATTTCGCTAATTTCATCCAAGAGTAGGGTTCCGCCATTGGCTTGCTCAAACTTACCCGGTTGACTCGCTATGGCGCCGGTAAAAGCCCCTTTTTCATGCCCAAACAACATAGCTTCAAGCATATTCTCAGGGATAGCTGCACAGTTAATCGCGATAAAAGACCCACCCGCACGTGCTGAATGCGCATGGATATAACGTGCTAAAACTTCTTTTCCTGTGCCCGATTCCCCAGTAATCAGTACCGTCGAATCGGTCGCAGCAACACGCCGCGTTAACTGTAAAAGTTGCTGACTACTGGTAGCCTCCGCGATCGGTTCTGGACCAACGCCCACTGTACCACCGGCAAACTGGATAATTGTCGAGATTAACTGCTCTGGCTCGAAAGGTTTAAGCAGATAATCTACCGCACCCTTTCGCATCGCATCGACCGCCTTATCCACCTGACCAAAGGCCGTAATTAATAGAATGGGCAGAGACGGAAAATGCTCTTTTACATAATCGAGCAGAGCATGCCCATCCATACCCGGCATATTGACATCAGAGACGATCATATCGACAGCGTTTTCTTTCAAACGCACCACGGCGGCTTCACCATCCTCCGCTTCTATAACCGTCATAGAGGCCAGCTCTAAGGTATCTACTATGGCCTCTCGCAGATCGCGATCGTCTTCTACTACCAATACCGAAATAGACATGATTTACCCTACTGACTTAAAATCTAAGATGGGAATAATTAACTGCGCGATTGTTCCTTTGCCTACCTCAGAGAGTAATCTAAACTCTCCTTGGTGTGCCTTTGCCACGACCTGCGCCACAGCAAGCCCCAGCCCAGTACCATGCGATTTAGTCGTATAAAATGGCTCAAGCACTTTACCCAATGCGTCTGAGTCCATACCCGGACCGGAGTCCACCACCTGCAACACCAGTCGGCCAGACTCTGTAAAGGCTTCTATCTTAAGAGGCACTCCATTACCGGCCGCTTGCAAAGCGTTATTAACCAGATTAAGAATAGCACCCAACAGGGTTTCACGATTACACTGAATACTGATACCCGGCGCCTTATTTGATAGCTCACAGTCTGTATCGTATTGCACCAGCGGAACATCGAGCACATCATCAATCGCCTTGAATAGCTGCTCCGTCGAAAGCTGGTCATTTAAGCTCGCTTCGCCTCTTGCAAAAATCAACATATCACTCACTTGTTGCTCCAAGTGCAGTAATCGAGATTTCACCTTGCCAGCAAACTTAATGCGCTGCGGATCAGTAATTGTGGGTGACATTAAATGACTGGAATATAAAAGCGCTGCGGTTAGCGGTGTACGTATTTGGTGGGCCAAAGAAGCCATCATCCGCCCCATTTCTGACAGGCGTTGATATTGAGATAGGCGGGCTTGTAATAATCGTGTTTCTGTTTGATTAGTTAACAGGACAAGCTGCCCGGGCTCATCTTTCATAGCTCGAGTCAGCAAACTCACCCGACGGCCATCGCGCAGTGATATTTCATGGCCATCATCCCCTCTCGGAGCAAAGCTACGCTGAATAATCGAAACCCAAGTTTGCTCTTTAAGCGGCAATCCCAACAACTCTTCTGCCGCAGGGTTACACTCAGATACACGCCCTTGATTGTCGATTAACAAAACGCCTGCTGGCAATAAGTCAAGTAATTGACGCATGCGGACAGCTAGCAAATCACCATGAGCCATTTCTCGATCTCGAACACACTTCATGCGCTCAAGCTCTTGCTGTGTTTCCTGTAACGCGAGTTCATTCTCGCGCAGTTTTTGCTTTAACTGCTCAAGTTCACTCATGCGCCTACCTGTCGCTGAATGCCGTACTTGCGCATCTTCTCAACAAGCGTAGTACGTCGGATATTTAATAATTCAGCTGCCCTAGCGACAACGTAACCAGACTTTTCTAACGCCTCTTTCATCAGTGACTGCTCGATCGTTTCAAGGTGATTTTTTAGATCTATCCCTTCATCTGGCAACTTCGTGGCCGGTTGTTCCGTCTTTTCATCAACCCTGACTTTATCCAACAATATGGCCGAATCATTAATCTCATTAGACACTGATAAATTGAGATCGACCTGCGAGGAATAACGACTAGGATCAGGCTCGGCCACATGGCGGCATTTCTCAGGTAATTCAGAGACACCCACAACACCATCGGGATGCATAATGGCCAGACGTTCGATCAGATTCGATAGTTCACGCACATTGCCGGGCCATGGGTGCTTTTGCAGCGAACTCAGCGCGGAAGGCTGAAAGCGAAAGCGCCCCATCCCCTGTTCAGCAGCCTGCTTAGCCAAGGCATTCGCAAGCAGCTCAATATCATCCCGTCGATCACGTAATGGTGGCGTTTCAATGGGATAAACATTTAAGCGATAGTAAAGATCTTCACGAAAGCTGCCATCGAGAATCATCTCTTCTAAGTTTTTATGTGTGGCAGCGATAATGCGTACATTCACATCAATCGTTTTGCTACCGCCCACACGCTCGAAGCACCTTTCTTGCAGTACCCGCAACAGCTTTACCTGCATAGCCAGCGGCATATCACCAATTTCATCCAGAAATAGCGTTCCACCGTCGGCCATTTCAAAGCGTCCTACACGCGCACTAATCGCGCCGGTAAATGCCCCTTTTTCATGGCCAAAAAGCTCACTTTCAAGCAGTTCAGGTGGAATGGCACCACAATTAACCGGTACAAATGGCGCATCTCGCCGCTTTGAATAGTCATGAAGACTGCGCGCTACCAGCTCTTTACCCGTTCCTGATTCCCCTGTAATCAGCACATTGACATCCCTATCAACGACTCTTGCCATCACCTTCTTTAAGCTTTGCATCACTACGCTTTGCCCGATAAGCAATGGAAAAGCAGGATCGTCAACCATACCGGGCATTTGCGTGCCCGTAATCACTTGTGCTTCATGGATGAGATCTGTCAGTAGTTGCTCAGTGAGCGGGGTGTCAAGCACGCGAAGAAGCTGCTGCTTAGAACGCTCACTTAATTGTTCGCAGTCATCCCAATCCTCCAGCAAGCACAGAGGCGTAAGCCCACCGCTTTGGCGGAAGCTGTTCATCAGTTTTTCAAGGGATACGGGTAATGAGCTACGACCAATAAAAGCAAGGCTCAAGGTTTGGTCTGATACTGGCGCTTGCAACCACTCGACAAACGACATAACTAAATGCGGCACACCAATAAAAGTAAAAACAGTGCTTAAAGTTTGTCGCCGATGATCATCATCATCAACTAACAGAACTCGCATATGGGGATTTATGATCATCATAACCTTGAAGCACTACGCCATTTTTTTGACAGCTTAACAAAGACCATTAATTACGCAAGGATTAAAAACGGTTTTTTGATAAAAACGCCAAATTTATGACAAAAAAATACCCAGCCTAGCTGGGTATTCTCAAGATACTCAACGCTATTTAGGAACTTCCATTGCCACCCAACCCGCTTTAATCTCAAGCATAAGATTCATCACTTCTTGAACCTTATCTGCATCATTTTTTAAATTGGCCTGAGATAAGGTTCTCACCATGTAGTCATACAGCGCATCTAGGTTCGCTGCGATCTCACCACCCTTTTCATGATCTAAAAAATCTTTAAGGCCTAAAATAATATCGCTGGCTTTGTTCAGCTGAGTGGTGCGCTCTTGAATATCCTTGCGCTCAATAGCCCCTTTCGATTTTGCCATCGCACCTAAAGCGCCATCTAACAACATCGAAATCAGCTGCTGAGGTGAAGCAGTCTCTACAGTCGCTCTTAAGTCGACGCTTTTATAGTGCTTAAGGGCGGTTAAATTAACGCTCATTCATATTCTCCAAAGCGTAGACTATTAATTGTTACTCGCAGTAAATGGCAATCTATCAAGAATACCTGTCAACGAGTCTCCGGTTGTTTGGAAGCTCGCTATTATACGCTCCATCGCTAGATACTGCTCCGTCAAACGTGTCTCAAACAAAGACATCTTACGGTCAAGCTCAGTTTGATCATCCGCAATATCATCGACTTGCGAATTGAGGCTTGTTTCACGCGTTTGAATAACACCTGTTTTAGATAAAAAGTTATCCACTAACAACGAAAGCTCACCCGCAAAACCACGTGAGAAACTAAAGTCGAAACTACCCGTTGCACCTTCCCTTATTGTGAAGTTCAAACCGTACGGATCTGTATCAATTTTTGGCAGCAGCACATTCCCCGAACCAAAGGCAGCTACGCCACCAATCGTACCAGCAGCATCGACCCCAATTGATTTAGTCGAAGAAGTACCAAGGCCTGTCGCTGCTTCAAACTCCACACCCGCTGCAGCAAAAGAAACTTTAGAGGTACTGCCATATTCACGTGATTGAATTTTGAACTCCCCACCTGCTTCAATCACCACATCAACCAAAGTACCTGCTGCTTTAATGGTTTCATCATTGTTAATCAAAGACTGCAAAGCCGTACGTAAATCCTCAGCCGTGTCGTATGTGCCGGATAAGCTCAATGCGTCAGAACTCGTTCCATTGACCTCCACACTAAAACTATAATCACCTACGCTGGTATCTAGGGGAAACGAAGGTACAGATAGCCCTAGCACACTACCTTTTGTAGGCGCTGTGGTGATACTGCCCGAATAACTCCCAGCAACCGTTTTAGAGGCATAGCTACCAATGGTTACATCGATATAGCTACTGCTAGATGTCGTTTTAGGTGCGAAAAGCGCGCCGAATTTGTCATAGCTATTGGTTAACGCAGAAGTAAACTCTTTCTCAATAATCTCCAGCGTTCCATCTAACTGAGTGCGAATACCCAAGTTAGTTAAGGCATTAAAATCGCTAACGCCGGTCACATTCGATGAAACCATACTGCGAATACGTGCCAAAATGTTTTTGGCAGTACCATCACCGGCCAATTCACCTTTACTGGTTACATTGGTTTCGCTGTCCTTGGTAATACCAATCAATGATTTAGCCGTTTCATAGAGCGTATTATAGGCTTCGATAAAGTTGCGAATCGCTTGCTCAGCAGTATCTTTCTCTTCTGTAATACTAAACGTAAAGACTTCACCAGGACTCTTCTTATTAATATCAAACGATAAGCCCTGAATAACATCATCAATTTCATTGGTTTCACGATACACCGTTAAACCATTCAATTTAATCTTAGCGTCGTTGCCCTGTTGAGATTCTGTAACCCCTGCATAGTTACTTGCATTAAACTCAAAGTCGGTAAGACCACCACCCGACGCAGTAATCTCTAATGCATTCTTAGCACCAGAAGGGGCACTAATCATCAACTGATATTCGCCGTTTACCAGCAAAACCGTTGCTTGCACATCGGAGTCCGCTTTATTAATTTTATCCGCGATATCTTGGATCGAGTCATCCGTTTCAACATCAATAGAGAAAGATGTTTGCTTCTCATTTTCAGCAAAGCTCGTTGGGTTATCGCTGACATCATAGGTCCACTCACCCAATTTAAACGTGAGCGTGCCAGACTCATTAATCGCAGCCTTTTTATCGGCATAGGTCTGATTAACCACCAGCGATTGCGCTTGCGCAACATCTTCAACTTCAATTTGATAACTACCAATTTGAGCATCAGACTCCAACGCATTGGGAGTAATCACTGACGTTTCGGGAAAGGATACTGCACGTGAGCTAAAGGTTGCAGGATCTGCAAGCGGGGCTAAAATGCTCTGAAATTCCGACAAGCTGCTTTTGAGTGTGCCATAGGCAGAAATTTGTGCAGTTAACGTCTCTTTCTTTGTATCAAGACGCGCCTGCTGTGGGGCTTTTTCTACTTCAACTAATTGCGAAACGAGACTGGTAGTATCGATACCCGATCCCGCGCCCAATGCAGACACAATATTGGTAACCATAACCCTTCTCCTCCGCTGTCGGTAAAACTTAACTAATACAGAATAATTTAATTAAGTTTACACCTTTTTACGCTTTATCATTAAAAATTAGACCTAACATCCCTTCGAGGTGCTTCGCTAATTTTAATGTTTCCTCAGATGGGAACTGACGAATAACCTCTTGAGTTTGGGTATCCATCACTTTAACCACCATATCTTCAGTATCTTTATCCACTGAGAAGCTTAGATTGCGTTGGCCGTTATGCATAAACTCATTAAGCTTATCAACAACAGCTTGTACATCTTCTGCAGTCATCTGTTGAGCACTTTGCACCTGTTCAGAGGTAGCTTTTTGCTGTTTCACTTGCTCATTAATGGCTGCTGCGGTGTCTGGCTTTGTTGCCTGTTGTGTAGCAGACGTCTGTACACTGGCAGCAACATTGCTTGCGTTCATTGATTCAACTGACATTTCACACCTCCTAAACCAAGCCTTTTAGCAAAAAGCCCCCACCAACGGTGGTGAGGGCTTTTATTAGGCATGATTTACACCGTTTAAGATTACTGTAGCAGTGAAAGAACCTGCTGTGGTGCAGCGTTAGCCTGAGCCAACATTGCTGTACCTGCCTGTTGCAGTACTTGCGCACGGCTCAGGTTTGCAGATTCTGCTGCGAAGTCAGCATCTTCAATTCGTGAACGTGCTGCTGATACGTTTTCTGCAACGTTAGACAGGTTGTTCACTGTAAAGTCTAGACGGTTACTTACCGCACCGAGATCACCACGAATCGAGTTGATCTGTTCTAGCGCGTTGTCGATAGAGCCGATCGCTTTTTGAGCGCCCGCAGCTGTAGAGATGTCGATGCTTGCAATGGAAGCACCTGAACCCGCTCCACCCGCACCTGCATTTTGCTCAATCAAACCAGTATTTGCAGCACCGCTACCGCTCAGCTCAATACTGATTGGGTTGCCGTTCAAAGAGCGCAACTCTAAACCAGCTGCATTGTTACCTGCTGTTAAGCCTAGTGAGTTAAGCACCTTGCTACCGTTCACATCACCCGCTTCAACATTGAATGATGCGTTCGAGTCTAGCACTAACTGGCCTTGATCATTTACAGACGCATGCACACCCGTTGTGCCTTGTGCACCGTTAATATCGGAGACAATAGCATCTAACGAAGACACATCAGTTAAAACTACTTCAGTGTTGTTCAGCTTGATAG
>DAIRSP010000008.1:0-42374 GCA_036804365.1 Neptunomonas sp.
CTGCTGAACCACTCTCTCCCCCTGCTTACGCAGCTCGTTTATTTTCAGCAGCAAGGATTCTTCTTGGCCAGAAGGCGCTAATATCCCCCCCTGCCGAGCCGCATTTGACTTTGCCAAATCAGCCAGTGTTTTAAGATCCGCACTAAAACCTGTTGCAGGTCGCGCACGACCGAAATCCTTACCAATAGCGTCATAACGACCGCCTTTAGCAACCGCTTGCCCAAACATGGGGGTCAATGCTGAAAAAACGACACCCGTGTGGTAGTTGTATCCACGCAATTCACCTAAATCGAAATAAAGATCAACGCTTGGATATCTTTGCAAAATCAGTGTAGCAAGCTGCTCTAAATAGGATACGGCTTCGATAATAGCTGGGTTAGCATCCGCGAAAACTTTGCGCGCACGCGCAAGCACTTCAATACCACCATTTAATTTAGGTAGCTCAGCTAAGCGATCAATCAACCTTGCATCCGCATCTAACTCATTGAGAAATGCTTCCAACTCAGGCATAGCTTTTCGCTGCAGCAATTCAAGGTATTGCGCCGTAACTGCACCCTCTAACTTTGCTTCTGCAATCAAACCTTGAAATATGCCAACATGCCCTAAATCCAGGCTCAGTTCCGACTTCAATCCAGAGGCGAACAATGTCTCGACCATCAGAGAAATAACTTCAACATCCGACTCTATGCCAGCATGACCGTAAAGCTCCGCACCGACTTGAAGGGGATTGCGTGATGCCAACATATTTGCAGGATGTGTATGCAATACTGAGCCACAATAACAAAGTCTGTTTGCGCCCTGCTCATGCATACGATGGGCATCAATGCGTGCTACCTGAGGAGTAATATCTGCACGAATGCCTAATGTTTGACCGGTTAACTGATCAACCAACTTAAAGGTATTGAGTTCTAAATCTTTTCCAACGCCGGTCAGTAATGACTCTAGATGCTCCATCAAGGGCGGCATCACTAGGTCATACCCCCAACTATTATATAGATCAAGTAGTCTACGACGTAACGCTTCGACCTGCTGCGCAGTGGGTGGCAACATCTCTTTCACACCATCAGGAAGCAACCAGCGATCAGCCAATGCCATGTATAACTCCAGAACCGTTTATCAATGAATCAAGTAGAGACCCAGCGTACCTGCAAGCATACTTATCAAACCTATAATTCTGAGTGTCGAATCATTGATATTTGAAAGCTGCTCTACCATACGACGCCAACGATGTGGATATAGAAAAGGCAACACCCCTTCAAGGATCATCACCAGACAGAAAGCTATCGCTAGTTCGTACCAAAACTCTGATGACATCTATATCCAACCACACGCTACACAAAAAAACCGGGACGGGCCCGGTTTGATGAATTTTAACACGAAATCGACATTAAAGTGCAGTCGAATAGCGCTTTTTGCAACCAGTTTCCAACTATTTAGCTGCTCCAGAATTACTCAAGTACTTAAAGAACTCGCTTTCTGGTTTAAGCAACATCATGTCGCCACCCTTAAACGACTCTGTATAGGCCTTGAGACTTCGTGTAAATGAGTAGAACTCGCGATCTTGGTTATACGCTTTCGCATAGATAGCCGCTGCCTGAGCATCGCCTTCACCTCGAACCTGCTCAGATTCACGATAAGCCTCTGCAACAAGTACGGTCTTTTGACGATCAGCATCAGCACGTATACCTTCCGCTAACTCAAAGCCTCGAGATCTAAGTTCGCGCGCTTCACGCTCACGTTCAGTACGCATACGTTCGTAAACAGAATTCGATACCTCAGGCGGAAGTTCAACACGTTTCACACGAACATCGATGATGGTTAGACCTAGCTCTTTTTCCGCCACATCACTTAGGCGCTTGATCACTTCGCCCATCAACTCATCACGCTCACCGGAAACAACTTCATTTAGCGTCCGAGAACCAAACTGATTTCTCAACTCATTCTCGACACGTGTTGCCAATAGATCAGCCGCACGAAACTCATCACCCGACGTCGCGGTGTAGTATGTTTCTACGCTTTTGATTTTCCACTTAACAAACGCATCTACAATCAGACGTTTCTTTTCAATGGTCAAAAACGCTTGTGGACGACCATCCATTGTTACAACTCGCGCATCGAATTTACGAATCGTGTTTACAAATGGAATTTTAAAGCGCAAGCCCGGTTGAACATCCGCTTCAACTATCTCACCAAACTGCAATTTAACCGCACGCTCAGTTTCTTTAACGATATACATCGACTTAGAGGCGATTAAGATAACCGCACCGGCCAGAATGGTGGTAAACATTGACTTATTACTCATTGTCTACCCTCCCTGCGGATAGTGGATGTTTGGTTTTGTCTGATTTGATCAACGACCTGATTTGTCACATTCCGCAACGATTGATCATCCAAACGCAACGTACCCGAGCTCAAATCAGAGGTATTCGTTTGACGCTGTGGTGCGTTTTGCATCATCTTATCAAGTGGCAAATACATCACATTGTTTCCGCCTTCGACATCAACCAACACTTTAGAGTTGGCTGACAACACCTCTTGCATAGTATCAAGATACAAACGCTCACGCGTGACTTCCGGAGCTTTTTTGTATTCCGCTAGCAGATCAGTAAACCTTTTGGTTTCACCCTCTGCTCTGGAAACAACCTGAGCACGGTAAGCACTGGCCTCTTCAAGCATACGCTGAGCTTTACCACGTGCTTCTGGAACAACACCATTCGCGTACGATTGAGCTTCGTTTTTAACTCGCTGCTCATCTTCACGCGCTTTGATTACATCATCGAATGCATCTTGAACCTGACTCGGCGCCTGAGCATTTTTGATGTTAACCTGAGTGATAGAGATACCCGTATTATAAGTCATCATGTAGCCTTGAAGGCGCTCTTGAACTCGAACAGCAAGCGTCTCACGCCCCTCTGTTAGAATAGAGTGCATTTCTGATGAACCTACAACACTTCTCAATGCTGACTCAGCGGCATGCGACAAACTACTATCCGGATCACGAACACTTAACTGGTAGGCTTTTGGATCAGAGACAACGTATTGCGTCGTCATGGAAACATCTACGATGTTCTCATCTTCAGTCAGCATCAGCGCTTGATGGTCATGCGTTCTTACACGCGTTGTATTGACAACCATCACTTGATCAATCAATGGAGGGTTCCATTGCAAGCCTGGATTAACAACCGTGTTAAATTTACCAAGGCGCAACACGACACCACGCTCCTGTTGATCGACTGTGTAAAAGCCCATACCAACCCAAGCAACAACTGCGACAACAACTGCTACTAAAAGAAATGCCCCACCACCTTTAGAGGAACCATCTGATCCACGTCCAGAGCCCGATCCTGAACCTGACCCTCCGAAGAGGTCGTTCAGCTTATCTTGCAATTTACGTAGCGCTTCATCTAGGTCAGGCGGCCCCTGATCATTACCACGATTACCTTTGTTGTTGCGCTTATCGCCACCCCAAGGATCCTGGTTGTTACCGTTTCCGCCAGGCTCATTCCAAGCCATATAGTTCTCCGTTAAAAACCGAAATTATTATGAAATTTTTACTCAAGATCTTAATAGACCTCTTTGATGCGATATTGTTCAGTCGGTAAACCCAATCGCGTCAGTAGCTTTAATAGATCTTTACGTTGCAAACGCACTTTTAGATGAATATCACCCATATCATCTATTTGCTCATCGACAACAGCACCTAGCGCAAAAAGCTGTGCGCGCAACTGACCATCTTTAGGTTTCAGTATCATAGTGTCACTGAAAACATCATCCGAAAGGCGTTCATTGATTGCTTCTAATAACAAAGCAACGCCTTCGCCCGATGCAGCAGAAAGCCAGACTCGTACCGGCACACCATCGCTATCTCGATCGATTCGCGGTTCATGGCCTGGCATTTTGTCTATTTTGTTATACACCTGAAGCAGCGGTACCTCATCGGCACCAATCTCAGATAACACCTTCTCTACTTCATCGATATGCCCTTGACGCTCTTCGTCATAGGTATCAATAACGTGGAGCAGCAGCGTCGCATCGGTTGTTTCTTGTAAGGTTGCTCGAAACGATTCGACCAACTTATGAGGCAAATGACGAATAAAGCCTACAGTATCAGCTAAAATTGCAGACCCAACATCCTCTAGCTCTATTTTACGTAGCGTGGGGTCTAGGGTTGCGAATAGCTGATCTGCGACATAAACATCCGCATTCGTCATTTTATTGAATAGGGTCGATTTCCCGGCGTTGGTATAGCCGACGAGCGATAGCGTAGGCACTTCGGCTCTCTGTCGAGAACGACGCCCCTGCTCACGCTGCTTTCTGACTTTTTCAAGTCGCGCCAAGATAGTCGTGATACGTGCGCGCAGTAATCGGCGGTCTGTCTCTAATTGACTTTCACCCGGGCCACGTAAACCGATACCACCTTTTTGCCGCTCTAAGTGGGTCCAACCACGCACCAAGCGGGTCGACATATGCTGTAACTGAGCTAACTCAACTTGCAACTTACCCTCATGAGTTCGTGCTCGCTGAGCAAAGATATCCAGTATTAACCCCGTTCTATCTAAGACTCGACATTGAATCTCACGCTCAATATTTCTCTCTTGAGCGGGCGATAGCGCATGGTTAAAAATAACTAATTCGGCTTGATACAGCTGCACCAAAGCTTTCAGTTCTTCTAACTTACCTGTACCAATAAAAAACTTTGATACTGGCTTATGACGGCTGCCCATCAATATTTCTACTGGATCTGCTCCAGCGGTTAACGCGAGCTCTTCGAGCTCGCGAGGTGACTCTTGTACAGCCTCGTCATACATATCCATATGAACGAGTATAGCCTTCTCACCAGACTCAGGGCGCTCAAAAAACAATCAGATGATTCCTTAGTCAGGTTGTGTCTCATCCGGTTGCGGTAACTTCACCGGGCGAGCGGGTACAACAGTAGAAATAGCGTGTTTATAGACCATCTGGCTCACTGTATTTTTTAGCAAAATAACAAACTGATCAAATGACTCAATCTGACCTTGCAACTTAATGCCGTTTACTAGAAAGATAGAAACAGGGACACGTTCTTTTCTTAGAACGTTCAGATAAGGGTCTTGTAGAGACTGCCCTTTTGACATTGGAAACTCCTTCCTGAAATATAATATTTCGTTATTATGTACGGTTTGCAGTCATCTAATATGACTTTACCGTTATATTTTTGTGCACAGCATCAAACCTGCAATACTATCTGATTATATAATGACTGTATTGATCAATTTCAAGCTATCCCTAAGAATATATCTATCTTGTGAATTTAGCCAATGGAGGTTTTCCCAGCTACGCAACCAAGTTATCTGGCGTTTAGCCAACTGTCGCGTTGCTATCACGCCCTTTTCAACCATTGTTGCTTGATCATATTCCCCTTCAAGGTAGCTCCATACCTGTCGATACCCAACACAACGGACTGAAGGCATTTGTGTATTAAGATCACCCCTTGCATAAAGAGCCTCAACTTCATCAATAAAACCTTGCTCGATCATTTGCTGAAATCTCAAGGCAATACGTTGATGCAGTATTTGTCGAGAATCAGGCATAACCGCTAGATTAATGATTCGATAAGGCAGGGTTTGGCTTTCTTGTTCTGCCCACAGTTCAGTTAAGGAACGACCTGTAATCTCATATACCTCGAGCGCTCTTTGCAGACGCTGCGAGTCCGTTGGTGCTAAACGTCGTGCTGATTCAGGATCCACTTCACTGAGTTTTGCATGCAGGGCAGGCCAACCCTCGCTTTCCCCCCAAGCGAGCAGTCGCGCTCTCACATCGTTATCAGCTTCAGGAAGATTCGCTAAGCCTTTGACTAGGGCGTTGTAGTACATCATCGTCCCTCCAACTAACAGAGGGATTCTTCCGGCTTCTACTATGGCCTTCATCTCTGACAAGGCATCCTGCCTAAACTCCGCAGCCGAATAACTCATTGCTGGATCAATCATATCCACCAGCTTATGAGGATAGCGAGCCAAAGTGGCAGCATCTGGCTTTGCGGTACCAATATCCATGCCTTTATAAATGAGTGCGGAATCGACACTAATAATATCGCAGGGCAACTCCTCGGTTAGCCTAAGCGCTAAATCAGTCTTACCTGCGGCAGTAGGCCCCATCAAAAAAATGGCAGGAGGAAAGTGTTTCTCCATACTTATTGGCCTCTCATAAACAGCTTATCTAACTCGCCGAGACTTAACTGAGTCCAGGTAGGCCGACCGTGATTACATTGACCACTACGTTCAGTTGCTTCCATATCTCGGAGCAACGCATTCATTTCTGGAACCGTTAATTGCCGGTTTGCCCTGACAGCACCATGACAAGCCATCGTGGCCAGAAGTTCGTTAATATGCTCTTCTACTCTGCGACTATTACCATATACTAGCATATCAGCAAGCACATCACGCAGAAGTTGCTCTACGTTAGCCTTCGCTAATGTCACAGGTACCTGTCGGATTATGACATTCTCTTCTCCCATGCGGGCTAATTCAAAACCAAGCTGTTGAAACATAGCCTCAAACTCTTCGGCGGCATCAGCCTCACGGGAGCTAACTGCGATGCTAACAGGCACCAATAAGGGCTGACTTCGCACGCCTTCATCTTGATAGGCCAGCTTTAATCGCTCGTAGACAATACGCTCATGAGCGGCATGCATATCCACCAGCACTAGGCCCTCTTGATTTTGAGATAAGATATAGATGCCATGTAACTGCGCGACCGCAAAGCCTAAAGGAGGGACTTCAGCTGAGCCTGATGCAGAATCAATTGATGGCCTAATCGCTCCAGAGCCCATACGCAATGAACCATAGCTCTCCATCTGCTCGCGAACGATCGAAGGGCTGACTAAGGGTTCAGCTCTTGGTGCCAAATACATAGTATTTTGCTCATAGACCGGCGTTGCCACTGCCTGTCCTTGTGGCGAAGATAAGGTTTGCATCGCGGGAACGTTTGATGACTCCGGCCGCATCTCACCAATAGCGCGATGTATAGAGCGGAAGATAAAGTCATGCACTAAGCGACTTTCTCTAAAGCGCACTTCATGCTTCGTCGGATGTACGTTTACATCAACTAAAGCGGGATCTAACTCAAGATACAGTACATAAGCGGGATGCCGCCCATGATACAAAACATCGGCATAGGCCTGACGGACAGCGTGTGTCACTAGTTTGTCGCGAATCATTCGACCATTAACAAAGAAATATTGGAGATCTGCCTGACTTCTCGAAAAAGTCGGCAATCCAATCCAACCCTTTAACGAGAGACCCGAGGCTTCTGCCTGCATATCCACCCGAAGTGACTGGTCGATAAAAGTTGGACCACAAACAGCTGCGACCCTACGTTCTTGATCTGCCTGTGCATGAGCAGGCTTAAGTTGATGGATTACCTTGTTATTATGCTTTAGCTGAAATGCCACATCGAACCGACTGAGCGCCAGCCGCTTAACCACCTCTTCTAAGTGCTTAAACTCGGTATTCTCTGTTTTAAGAAACTTACGTCTAGCGGGCGTATTAAAAAAAAGATCACGCATCTCCACGGTCGTTCCTTGGGGATGTGCCGCAGGGGATAGCAATGCTTCCATATCTCTCCCCTCGGTCTGAACCTGCCAAGCATGATCAGCTCCGACTCGACGAGAGATTAACGCTAAACGCGAGACAGAACTAATACTCGCAAGTGCCTCCCCTCGAAACCCTAAGCTAACAACGGCTTCTAAATCTTCTAACTCGTAAATTTTAGATGTGGCATGCCGACTCAAAGCTAACGAAAGATCATCTTTCTCAATCCCCTCACCATCATCTCGAATCCGAATGAGTTTAATGCCAGCCTGTTCCACATCGATATCTAATCGCGCAGCTCCCGCATCCAAGCTATTTTCAAGGAGTTCTTTGACAACGGAGGCGGGACGCTCCACCACCTCACCTGCTGCAATTTGGTTGGCAAGGCGTGGAGATAGCAAATGTATACGCGACATGAATGTCCTTTATTTAACTGGCTGGAATACGCAGTACCTGACCAATGCGTATTTTATCACCCTTGATATCATTAACTTGTCTTAGCGTGTTAATAGATATGCCGTGACGGGTAGCTATAACAGATAAGGTATCACCGCTGGCAACCTTGTAAGTCTTGTTACTCGATTGGTTCGTATTAGACTTACTGGCAAGCGTTGTTTGTCGACTCCCACCATGTTTCTGATAGGCGACCCAAGTGTATGCCGGAGGCTTGTTCCAAAAGTGTGCTTTAATGGCTTCGTAAATAGCCTGTGCCATTTTACGTTGATAGTTTCTGTCGCGTAGTTGAGCGGCTTCCTGCGGGTTAGAAATAAAGCCCGTTTCTACTAATATCGATGGAATATCCGGCGACTTCAACACCATAAACCCCGCCTTTTCGACGCTAGATTTATGCATTTTGGCAAATCTATCGATATTTTTATGAATTCTTCCTGCTAACTGAGTACTATCAGAGCGGCTGGCGGTCATTGACATATCGAGCAGGACACCGGCGAGTACATCATCTTTATCTTCTAAGCTAACGCTACCGACACCCCCAATTAGATCTGCACTATTCTCTTTCTGGGCTAACCAACGACCTACTTCACTGGTCGCGCCTCGGTTAGATAGCACCCATACAGACGCTCCACGGGCACGCGAATCTTTAAAAGCATCTGCGTGAATCGACACGAAGAGATCGGCGTTTTTCTTTCGAGCCTCTTTGGTTCGCCCACGCAAGCTGATGTAGTAGTCACCCGAGCGCACCAGTTCTGATTTAAAGCCCTTTTCTCTGTCTATTAAACGTGCAACTTCCTTAGCGATAGACAACACCACATCCTTTTCACGCACACCTCCGGCACCAATAGCGCCAGGATCATCCCCACCGTGCCCTGCATCAATAGCAATGACAATATCTCGCAAGTCGACTGTTTTTGGCTCAGGCAGTGCAGACTTTACAACAACCTCTTTTTCAATATTAAACAGGTCAAGTACCAAGCGGTGCCCATATTGATCATTGGGCTTTAGATCAAAACTACGCGGGCGCACGGCTCGGTTCAAATCCAAAACAATGCGCAGATCACTGCCATTAGCACCGATACGCATCTTATCTATCGGACTTCCATTTAAATCCAGATTGTTGGTTTGATTTTTCATATCAGCACCGGCGACATCAAGCACCAGACGATCTGGATTTTCTAAAGCGAATAACTTATGAGCGACAGGTCCCGTTAAATCGAATACCAAGCGAGTATTATCTGGAGCCAACCACATACGCACATTTTTTATTTCGGACGCATGGACCGAAACAGAAAAGAATGCGCTAGCCAAAAGCCCTAAAAATGATAAAAGAAAATTTCGATAGTGTTTTTTCATGTCGTGCTATTTATTTACATCCAGAAGCTTAGATAACATATCGGCTGCTAAGCCCCCTTTTGTAGTTTTCGCTTGCCAACTAATCTCCCTGCCTGAACCAGATAATTGGATCGATACCTCTATATCCGCACCAGGAATTAAACCCTCTCCCTTTTCAGGCCACTCGATCAAGCAAAGTGTATCCTCGGTAAAGTAATCACGAATCCCCAAATATTCAAGCTCTTCAGGATCAATAAGTCGATAAAGATCAAAATGATAGATTAAGCCCACAGAGGTTTCATAGGGCTCAACTAAGGTGTAAGTTGGGCTTTTCACCGTACCCTGATGCCCTGCGGCACGAAGCACTCCTCGACTTAAAGTAGTCTTACCCATCCCTAGATCACCTAGAAGATAGACAACACCTGTATTTTCAACAGCTGATAACAATGCCGCACCGAACTGTTCCATTGCACTTTCATTCTGGGCAAAAAAAGAGCTAACCATGAAGACGATTTTTTCCGTTTAATATAGATCGAATATTTAATAACAGGTCTGTTGCTCTGAGACCTCGTTCACCAGTATCAAGTACACACTGATCCGCCGCAGCCGAGTGCAAATAGACACCCACTCTAGCAGCATCCACAGGCGCCAGCCCCTGCCCTATCAAAGCGCCAATGATACCAGAAAGAATGTCACCCATCCCACCTGTCGCCATACCGGGATTACCGGCGCTGCAAAGATGGATCACATCACCGTCAGTTATCAGCGTCCCCGCACCTTTCAGGACAGCAGTTCCACCTATCAACTCTTGAAGCGCGCGAACCGCCTCAATACGGTTACGCTGAATCTCTGCCGTACTCAAATCCAACAAAGAGGCCGCCTCACCTGGATGAGGTGTAATCACCCAGTGGCTTCGATTGATCTGGGATAGCTTGTCTTTCAGCAATAAAATATTTAAACCATCTGCGTCCACAACAACGGGCAAATGACTAGACCATATCGCTTGAAGCATCTGATCTGCCCATGCTTTTTTCCCCAATCCGGGCCCAAATACGATAACATCGGCCTGCTCCAATAAGCGCGTTAATGCCGAACCTGATTCCACTGCATGCACCATAACCTCGGGAGCTCTAGCCAGCATAGCCGTTACATGACAGGCGCGCGTGGCTAATGAAACCTTGCCCGCACCGCTATAGAGCGCAGCTTCAGCGGCCATAATCGCAGCACCCCCATAGCCTTCATCACCCCCAACCACCAATACGTGTCCAAACATCCCTTTATGGGACGCTTTTGCCCTAGGTGCAAAGGCAGTCGTCACATCATCCTGACTCAATCGAAATGCACTGACACTCACCTCTTCATAAACTGACTCGGGTATACGTAAACCATCAAATACCACGTCACCGACATAATCCGGTGCTTGGTTCATAAAAAGGCCTTGCTTCAAACCGATAAAGGTAATCGTGACATTCGCTTTTACCGCGCTCCCCAAAACACTTCCAGTATCCGCACAAAGTCCCGAAGGAATATCGACTGCGATAACCGAACGATGCAGGCGATTAATTTTATGAATGGCCTGTAGATATTCATCTCTCACCTCACCCGACAGTCCCGTACCTAACAAAGCATCACAAACAACCTCACCCACTAAGGCTTCAGTGGCCTGAAACGGCTGAAACATTACGCCTTCGCCCGTCGCCCATAACCAAGCTTCTCGAGCTTCACCCTCTAGCTGCTCATGAAAAGTATCATCACCGATGAATCGGGCTTGAACTTCATATCCCTTCATCTTGGCCAATGCAGCTACAACAAAGCCATCGCCGCCATTATTGCCTCGTCCACACAATACAGTGAGACGTTTAGCATCAGGCCACCGACGCTGAATTTCAGAAAATACCGCGCGACCGGCGCGCATCATTAATGTAAATCCAGGCAAACCTGCTTGCTCAATCGCCGTCTTATCCAGCAGCCGAGTTTGGCTAGATGTGTATAATGTGACTGGGAGCTCTTTTATCATATTTTGGCATCCACACTTTTCATGCTTTTTTAAATTATAGTTGATAGATCAGCGCACAGGCATAGTAGACAGTGAACCCAAGCAACCTCACACCCGAACAACTTCAATCATTAACTTCACGGATAAAAGCGTGGGCGAACGAGTTAGGTTTCCAACAATGTGGTATCGTCGACCCTGAGTTAGATCAGGACTTTTCTCATCTACAACACTGGCTCGAACAAGGCTATCAAGGTGAGATGAGCTATTTAGAAAACCATCGTGATAAACGTAAAAAACCCTACTCACTGGTCGAAGGTAGCTGCCGAATCATTAGTGTTCGTATGGATTACACACCTCCAGCGAAGTCCTCTATCGACATTTTAAAAGATCCAAGCAAAGCCTATATCGCTCGTTACACGTTAGGCAGAGACTACCATAAGCTGATGAGAAAAAGGCTGTCCCAGCTAGGAGAAAAGATTCAGCACGAGATACAACACTTGGGATACCGTGCATTTGTAGATAGCGCTCCCATTTTAGAGCGCCCCATAGCGCAGCAAGCAGGACTCGGATGGACAGGTAAGCACACGCTGATTATTAATCGCAAAGCGGGATCTTGGTTTTTTTTAGGGGAACTCTTTATTGACCTCCCACTTCCAGTCGATCAAGCCGAACAGAAGCAACATTGCGGCTCCTGCACCGCTTGTTTAGACATCTGTCCTACTCAGGCATTTCCACAGCCATATGTACTGGATGCCACTCGTTGCATCTCTTATCTGACTATCGAGAAAAAAGACAGTATTCCCACGGAGCTCAGACATTTAATAGGGAATAGAATTTTCGGCTGCGATGACTGCCAACTCGTCTGCCCTTGGAACCGCTTTGCCCAACACACACAAGAAACGGATTTTCATCCTCGTCATCAATTGGATGATATTTCACTGATCGAGCTTTTTAACTGGAATGAGGCAACTTTTCTGAAAAGAACAGAAGGCTCCGCCATTCGCAGAACGGGTTATGAGGGCTGGCTGCGAAATATCGCCATTGCCTTAGGCAACAGCCACGGAGGAACCGATGTTATTGCTGCACTGGAAAACAAAAAAGCTGAATGTTCAGAGATGGTAGCAGAGCATATAAACTGGGCGATCACTCGACTCAAAAGTCACACTTCTCACATCACACCCATACAAATCAAATCGACACGCGAGCGATCGTAAAGGCGCGCTATGAAACCTGACTTAAAATATATTTCTGCCTACCCTGCTTCGGTCCAACAGCAGGTAGCAACACTCATACAAGAAAATAAGCTAGGTGCCTTTTTACAAAAGCGCTATCAAACCATGCATAGTATTAGTAATGATAAAGCGCTTCGTGAGTATGTGATGGAGCTTAAGAATCAGTATCTAAAAAGCTCAGCCCCTATCAGCAAAATCGTTTATGACGGCAAGTTACATGTCGTTAACAATGCGCTAGGGACACACAGCTACGTTTCACGCATTCAAGGAAACAAGCTAAAAAGCAAAAATGAGATTCGCATTAGTGCACTATTTAAAAACACCCCCGAACCCTTTTTAAAAATGATTACTGTGCACGAACTCGCACACCTTAAGGAAAAAGAGCACAACAAAAGCTTTTATCAGCTTTGTCAGTATATGCTTGAGGATTACCACCAGATTGAGTTTGAAGTGCGACTTTACCTAATATACTTAGAGCAGCACGGAAATCTATGGCATAAAAGCTAATACCTTATTGCCATGCTGCTATTGACAGTTTATCGCTAATCTACTTAAAGAAGGTTTCTCTGTAATACTGCAACTCAGCAATAGAGTCTTTAATATCATCCATCGCCAAATGAGACCCTTTCTTAGAAAAGTTTTTCAGCAGTTCAGGATTCCAACGTCGAGCCAATTCTTTGATGGTGCTGACGTCTAGGTTTCTATAATGGAAAAACGCTTCTAATTCAGGCATGTAACGATATAAAAAGCGGCGATCTTGCCCGATACTATTACCACACATCGGCGATACACCTTTATCAACATACTCTGCCACAAAGGCAATCGTTTGCTGTTCCGCTTCTCGTTCGCTGATCTTACTATCACGCACACGCTGAGTCAGGCCAGACTGTCCATGCTGGTTAATACACCACTCATTCATATTATTCAAAATGGAATCTGGCTGATGAATGACTAACGATGGACCTTCAGCTAAAACATTGAGATCAGCATCCGTAACTAGGGTGGCAATTTCAATTATATAATCGTTATCTGGGTCAAGACCGGTCATTTCCAAGTCAATCCAGATCAGATTATTGTTGCGAGACATAGATATTCCTCTCAATTGCGTTCATAGCACTCTATAATGGCTCTTTTATTTTAGAATACCTTACCATGAAGCACGCTATTCCAGTGATACGAACAGGTAGTTATTTTTAATGTCGAAACGCAAAGTAACGCGCCGCCAAGCATGGCGAATTGAGAAAATTCAACAAGAACGTGCAGATCGTGCCGCCCGTAAAGAGTCGAAAGTTGAACAACAGCTTGAAGGCGGTGATTTAGGCCCTGAAGAAGAGGGGCTAATTATTTCTCATTTCGGCAAACAAGTGGATGTAGAAGCACGTGAAGGCGATAAGGCGGGACAAATTTTCCGTTGTCACCTCCGAACCCATCTCGGTCAGCTAGTGACTGGTGACCGTGTTATTTGGCGTGCGGGTTTAGAACACGGCGTTGTTGTAGCAGCATTACCTCGCAATAGTGAGCTGGTTCGCCCAACGAATCACGGCGAATTAAAACCGGTGGCTGCAAATATTGATCGTATTATTATTACTTTTGCGGTCGAACCCCAGCCCTTTGCAAACTTGATCGACCGCTATCTGGTAGCCGCTGAGCTCAGCGAGATTGAGCCAGTACTTCTGCTCAATAAAGCCGACCTGATTACCGACGATAATCGTGAAGAGATAGAAGAGCTTCTCTCGCGTTATACTAAAATTGGTTATCGAGTTCTTACCGCCTCGACAACACATGAGCAGGGGCTAGAGCGACTTTTAGCTGAACTTGATGGCAAAATCAGTGTATTTGTCGGCCAATCGGGAGTCGGCAAATCATCTTTAATTAATGTATTGCTGCCAGGTGTCGACATAAAGGTAGGAGAGCTATCTGAACAAACACGAAAAGGGAAACATACCACAACGACAGCCCGACTCTTTCACTTCCCCCATGGCGGTGACTTAATCGACTCTCCGGGTATCCGAGAGTTCGCGTTGTGGCATATTGAACCCGATAAACTTCTCGATGGTTTTATTGAATTTCGCCCGTTTATAGGCCACTGTAAATTCCGTGATTGCAAACATGAACATGAGCCGGGTTGCGCTATACTTTCTGCCATAGAAAACGGGCGTATCAGCGCTTCACGTATGGATAGCTATCAAAGAATTCTAAATTCTCTGGCTGAACAGAGTTAAGTGCTTTAAGAAAAGAGAATAATATGGAAGAGCAGGCAGTCGTCACTGAAAGCGAAGAAAGTAGTATCCTTTATGGGAAGGATGCATGGGTCGCTTACTTGTCCGATAAACCACTCCCTGTTCGCGCAAGCAGCCTGATCCGCTTGCGTTACTTACTGAATAAAAACTCTACGATGCTCAGCCACCTCAGCGCGCTAGTTAGAACCGACCCAGTTCTGTGTCTACATGTTGTCCGTGCAGCTGAAAAACTTCATGCGGCTAAAGACTCCCATATTACCAGCGTGGAGCATGCCGTCTCATCTCTCGGCATCGATCCGCTAATTAAGCTCTCTAGAACACTGCAACCGATCAAGCTAAACCCATCGAGCGTTCAGCAAAAGCAATATATGCGCGCTGTCGCCAATAGCCACCATGCTGCTTATCAAGCAAGGCATTGGATTCAATTAAAAAACCTATCCTTCTCGGAGGAGGTTTATCTATCCTCTTTATTTTATAGTGTTGCGCTCTGGAGCCTATGGCTACATGCACCTTTGCATATGCATGCTATCCAAATAAAGATTTTGGAGGATAAAATTGATCCTACCCTGGCAGAGCACGATATTCTTGGCTGTACGATGCAGGATATTTCACTTGGTTTGTCTCAAGTTTGGGGCTTATCCGAGTTAACTCAACAAGCACAAGATAGGGAGACATCCCCATCGCGCTTAATGCTAGAAAAGCTGCACCGGCGAGCACTAAAAGACGATCAACTGAGCCAGCAAGAACTGAGAGAGCTAAACCACTTAACCCTAGCCCGATACTTCCCTATTAAAGTTGCTAACTGGTTATCTCTCATCGTCAGTCGTGGATGGAAAGGGACTCGACACATCAACACAACCGATATTATCGCTGACTATCTTGGCCTAGACATAGACAACACTCACGCATTAATTCATAAATTATGTGCTGATTCCTCTAGAGAGTATCATGCGCCAGGCATCTTATCGCCTGCAGCAGAAATGCTAATGGTTCCATCAAACCTGACTGGCAACTACAAACTCAGCCCTAAAGAGCATGAATTATTAGCGGCAAAATATCCCGCTATTGAGCGTCCTAAACCTAAAAAAGAGCCGCTGATAAAACCTGCTGCGAAGCTTGTAAAAGCAACTCTCCTTGAAGACAAACTTAGTGACAGCGGGATTTATAACCAACTCGCAGAACGCTTCATTAAAGGCTACCACCTTTACACTAAACCAGTGCATATTTTACAAGGGCTCATTCAAGGGATACATCACGGTTTAGGTATGGACAGGGTTGTATTAAACCTGATCAATACACGTAATCACAAAATGAAAGCGGCACAGGTGGTCGGAATGGAAAAAGATCACCCCTTTGCAAGCTATGAAATCGATTTACAAATCCCCAGTCTATTTAAGCGCCTCTGTGAAAAACCCGCATGCGTTTGGATTACAGGTGAAAATCGAGCGAAATACCTCAAAGAGATTCCAGACAGCTATCAAGCCCTGCTACCCGAACAGGATTGTCTTCTTATGTCAGTATTCCGCAGCGATGGCGCCGTTGCTATCATCTATGCTGATACGGGCGAAGAGGGACTTGCCCTGCATAAGTTCCACCATGAACGTTTTCGCTATCTCTGCTCTGCGGCGACCTTAGCCCTCAAACGCATGCAAAAATAAGCAATTACGTTGAGCCCACCGCGACAAATCGTTATGATCGATCTCCAGTTTTCTAATGAGAGTGAACAATGCTACTCCCTCTGGTTATCGATCCGATTGATCTAAATAGTATGCTAGCTGCTGAAAACCTGATTATCATTGACCTCTCTAGTGAAGAAAACTATGCCCAAGCGCATATTCCGGGAGCCATTAACATTGCTGCCACTCGCCTTTTGAAGGGTTACGGCGATGTTCCTAATCAGATGCCTGATGAACAGCAGCTATCCTCTTTGTTTTCAGATTGCGGAATCACACCGGAAAAACACATTGTCATATACGACGATCAGATGGGGCCGTGGGCAGGTCGCTTTATCTGGACACTGCACTGTGTGGGTTTACGTAACGCTTCTTTCTTAAACGGACAGCTAGCCGGCTGGATAGCGGCAGGTTACAAAACAGAGCAAACAGCAAACAGCACCATACCTTCCCATTACATAGCCCGTATAGAAGGCAAACAACGTGCCGACAAAGCGTTCTTGCTCGATTCTCTAGCTGACCAACAGATTGAGATTTGGGATGCGCGCTCTTATGCTGAGTTCACTGGTGAAAAAGTGATTAACGCGCTCAAGGGAGGTCATATACCGGGAGCGACCTGGTTAGAGTGGACAGACACACTAGCCCAACTTGATCCCCCCAAACTGAAAATACCTCGCGAACTGCAAGACTTAATTAAGCAGGCGGGCATAAATAGCGACCATACGATTGTTACCCATTGCCAAACTCACCGGCGATCGGGTCTTACTTATATTGCGGCATTGTATGCAGGCATCCAAGATATTCGCTGCTACGATGGCTCTTGGTTCGAATGGGGCAACCAACCCGACACCCCGATTGAAACCGCGTAACAAACACGACCTATCTGTTTGGAGAAGGCATGAAAGCTCAACTTTTTATATTATTTCAACACCTCGTTCCCCAGCACCTACTTTCCCGCCTCGTTGGCAGGATAGCGGATTGCAAACAGCCATGGGTTAAAAACACCTTTATAAAGTGGTTTGCGAAAAAGTACCAGATCAATATGGCAGAGGCCTTAATTGAAGAACCCTCAGCGTATAGCTCGTTTAATGCATTTTTCACCCGTGCACTGAAACCTGACGCTCGTCAGCTAGACATGACTGAAGGTTCTTTAACCTCCCCTGCTGATGGAGCGATGAGTCAATTAGGCCCGATTAAACATGGCCGTATTTTTCAAGCCAAGGGGCAAAGCTATGGTTTGACTACGCTACTAGGAGGTGATGAATCGTTAGCAACCTCCTTTAAAAATGGTTCATTTGCCACCATCTATCTTTCACCTAAAGATTATCATCGCGTACATATGCCAATAACAGGCACATTACGTGAAACAATTTATGTACCTGGTGATCTATTTTCAGTGAATCAAACAACCGCAGAAAATGTAGATCAACTTTTTGCTAGAAATGAGCGACTAGTTGCTATCTTCGATACAGAAGCAGGCCCAATGGCAATGGTTTTAGTCGGCGCTATGATAGTTGCAGGTATTGAAACGGTTTGGGATGGTCAAGTTGCACCTATGCTAAAAGCACCGATGAGAAAGCAGTTCCAGGCGATTACTCAACCCCCTATCACATTGCAAAAAGGTGAAGAGATGGGACGTTTTAAATTGGGATCAACTGTTATCCTCGCCTTTGGCGAAGGCGCTATTAACTGGAGCGAAGAGCTAAAAGCAGAATCTCCCGTTAGATTAGGTCAGCAGATTGCTCAAACCTGTTAATCACAGCTTTTATATAGGATACCTCTTATGAGTCCTTGGCAAACATTACTAGACGCGTACCCTATCACCTTGTCAGAGGATCAGAGCTCTATTACGTCAGCACCCGAGTCCTCAGAATCAACCAAGATCATTCCGCTAGTACATCAACGAGTGATCAGTGTTATCGGTGCTGACGCCGAAAAGTTTTTACAAGGTCAGCTCACCGCTAATATCAAAGAAGCGAGTGAACTGGGTAGTCGACTGGGCGCACACTGTAATGTGAAAGGCAGCATGCTAGCGCTTTATCGGGTTATCGCGACAGACGGCGGATTTTGGCTGCGTGTGCATCATGAAACAGCCGAGAGCGGCCTCAAAAACTTAAAAAAATATATTATCTTTTCCAAAGCAACAGCAAAGGATGAAAGTGAAACCATTCTGGGTCTCGGTCTAATGGGTCCAGGTGCGAGCACTCTGATCGAAAAGCTGTTTGACCGCGTGCCTTCAGAGATAGATAAAGCCGTCCGTGCAGGGAACAAAGTGGCAGTCAAAGTCCCTGGTGAGCGATTTGAAGTTTGGATGCCGGCTAGCGAGATTCCTGAAACCCTAGCATCACTGGTTAAGCTTGCTCCGCTTGGCACCACTAATGATTGGATCCTTGAAGAGATTAAAGCCGGTATTCCTGACCTACGCGCCAGCACTCAAGAAACATTCATTCCGCAAATGACCAACCTTCAAGCACTTAAAGGTGTGAGTTTCAATAAAGGCTGCTATACGGGACAAGAAATTGTTACGCGCCTCCAGCATCGAGGTAAACTCAATAAGCCTATGTACCTTGGCAGCATAAATGACTCCTCCCTACCTAATTCTGGGGATCTTATCGACAGTGCCGAGAAAGCGGGTGTAGGGGAAGTTGTATTGGCGGCACAAGACAGCGGCAAGATTCTATTTCTTGCGGTCATCACAAAAGCGCAGGCAGATGAACAAGCTTTGTTCCTTGCCTCAAGCAAAGCACCGATTACGCTTCTTGAGCTGCCTTATCAGTTAGACCCTGAACTATTTGTTAGCAAGCGTTAATAGACACTGGCAGGCAACTGCCAGTCTATTTCACCCCTGTTATGCTGCGATAGATACGCATTGGCTTGACTAAAAGGCCTAGACCCAAAAAAGCCTCGATGAGCGGCTAATGGCGATGGGTGCGGTGCACTTAAAACACAGTGACGATTTTTATCGATCATGGCGCCTTTTTTTTGTGCATAACTTCCCCACAGCAAAAAAACCACATGCTCACATTCTCGATTAACAGTTTCTATGACCTTGTCAGTAAACAGTTCCCAACCCTTGCCTTGATGTGACGCGGCACTCGAATCCTCTACCGTCAAGACAGCATTGAGCAATAGTACACCCTGTTGAGCCCAGTTTTCCAAGTAGCCGTGAGAAACACGCTGATAGCCCAAATCCGACTCCAACTCTTTATAGATATTCACAAGAGAGGGGGGTGTTTTTACGCCGGGCTGCACCGAGAAACATAAGCCGTGGGCTTGTCCGGCCTGATGATAAGGATCTTGACCGATAATCACCACCCGAACCTGATCCAAAGGGGTAGCTTCAAGCGCATGAAACCACTTATCTGAGGGAGGGTAGATTTGTCTTTTTTGATCTTTCTGTTCACGAAGAAACTGCTTCAATGATTGCATATAGGGCAACTGGAACTCACTTTCCAAATGCTGTTTCCATGTAGGAGCTAACTCAAGTGCCATCACCTTCTCAATACTCTCCGCAGTCTTTAATGGATGTCATTTTTTGCTCTAGTAGATCCCGCGTTAATACGGTTCGATAAATAATTGAGTAATATCTTACATTGCCCGGTGCATGCGCGATAATGCCAGAAACGAAAATAATCCCTAAATAGAGATAAGCATTGTGTTCGGGCAATAAAACAATCGCTGCGGCAAGAACCGTTAGTTTAAGTAAAATAATCTGACCGCGAAGCTGTAACAACCAGATACCATCGGAATACACCTCCTTTATGACCATCAGCACTCCGCTGACCAAGGTTATCACTAGGTAGGGGGTCCATTGTTCTTCTGGGGCTGCGAAAAGATAAGCCCCTGCCAAACCGGCGATACCGATGAGATGAAAGCTACGCAGCAGAATACCGACCCAACGCTTCCCTCGAAAACTACGTTTCTTAAACAGCCGATTCATAAAATATCACTCAATTTTCAGCAACTTAATAGATTACGTTAAAGCGACCAAGAGATCACCCCGCACGCCTTATGCGTTGACATACTAATGTCTAAGCCCTAGGGTGAATAGAAGAAAGTACCCAATTGGAAATCTGTTAGTGATTATTACTATTTTACCTCTGATATCTCTGTTTGTTAGCTGCTTTATTTTAATGCTGGGCTTTGGCCTGATAGGCATACTCCTACCGGTTCGAATGGGCCTTGAGGGCCTGAATACTGACACGATTGGTTTAGTGCTCTCTATGTATGCAGTCGGGATGCTACTAGGAGGACTTTATTGTCGCAAACTCATAATGCGCGTTGGGCATATCCGTATTTTTTCAGCCAGCGCCGCACTAGGTGCGATCAGCATTCTCGTCTGTAGCTTAACCATGAACGAGATTGTTTGGGGTGCCATGCGTATGCTGATGGGCTTTTGTATCGCCTGCTCTTTTGCAGTGATCGATGGTTGGTTAAGTGATGCGTCTAGCGAAAAAACTCGCGGCAGAATTTTAGCAACGAGCCAAGTTGTCGTGATGGCGGCCATCTTCAGCGGCCAATTTATGTTGAATATTGCCCCTCCGACCGAACCGACCCTGTTTATCATCTGTGGCATTTTGCTCTGCTTAGCATTGATGCCCCTTATTATGAGTCGTCGTCCTGGACCCGCAGTACAGGATATGAAAGGTATGTCATTTGCAAGGCTGTTCAGCTGCTCGCCGTTAGGTGTCGTCTGCTGTTTCTTTGGCGGCATTATGTACGGCGGTATGCTTAATATGCTGCCCGTATATGCAAGTCATAACGGGATCAATGGTTTTGAACTCTCCTTATACATGGCCATTGCTATTCTAGGCGCCTTTGTCTTGCAATTTCCGGTAGGCATGCTCTCTGATAGATACGACCGTCGAACCGTGCTGTTTTTCATGCTCATCGTCAATTTAGTTGCTACTGCAGCCACCCCTTTCAGCGTTCATTATGATTTTGCATTCTTAATGATGCTAACGACAGCCATCTCTACTGGTCTATTCTCCTGCCTCTATCCTATGAGCATTTCCGAAACGCTAGACAAAGTACAACGCAGTGAAATGGCGGCTGCGATGGGCGGTCTTTTAAGTATTTATGCCTGCGGAAGCATACTGGGTCCCTCTACTTCATCTATTGCGATGAAATGGTTAGGCGACGATGCACTATTTGGCTTTCTGTTCGTCTCAGAAGCACTATTGCTGATTTTTGTCCTATACCGAATGCGTGCGCGTGAAGCCCTACCGCTTAAGAACCAAGAAAGCTTTATTATGCAACCAGCTGTTGTCAGTATGACAACGCCTGAAATTGACCCTCGTGTGTATCATACTGGCGATGATACACCCGTCAGTTTAGAGGCTAAAGTTGCTGTTAGCATCGCAGAGAGTAGTCCTGGTGCCGCGGTCAATATGGCTAAAGAGATAGCCCAAACCTCCCCAGACAAAGCCGCTGAACTATGCGCTGCTCTTGCTCAAGTTGAACAAATAGATATTGCCCGTCTCTTCACCTCCATCACGCGTACAGCTCCCGAACTCAGCTTAGAGATCGCTGAAGCGCTAACGAGTAACTCTCAAGAAACCACAACAGAACTGATTCGTTGGTTAGCCGATAATGAGCCTGCAAAATTAGCTGAGCTTGTTTCATCATTGGCCAGCCAACTACCAAAAGCGACAATAAACCCTACTGAAGAGATCAGACCTGCTGATCTTGGTGCCTACAAAGAAGCCGCCTCTGAGTTAGTTTCACACTTTGCTGAGCATCAACCTGAACAAGCAGTCGATATTGCCGCCGCTGTTGTTGAGCAGCTGCCTGAAACAGCTTCGGAGATAGTAGATATTTTACAATCTACAGATGAAGTAACCCAGGATCTGTCATCCCATATCAACAGCAAACCCACAATCTAAACAGAATAGAGCAGGCACAAAAAAGGCTGCAACTGCAGCCTTTTTTTCCTGTTTCACTTATGCGCGAGGACGCATAGCCGGGAACAAGATTACATCACGAATGGAAGAGGCATCAGTAAATAGCATGACAAGACGGTCAATACCAATCCCCTCACCCGCTGTCGGTGGCAAGCCATATTCTAAGGCGTTGATATAGTCGCCATCATAGTGCATAGCTTCATCGTCACCGGCATCTTTTTCAGCAACCTGAGCCTTAAAGCGTTCATCCTGATCTTCAGAGTCATTCAACTCAGAGAAGCCGTTAGCTAACTCACGCCCAGCCACGAAGAACTCGAAACGATCGGTCACAAATGGGTTGTCATCATTACGACGCGCCAATGGAGACACCTCAGCTGGATACTCAGTAATGAAGGTAGGCTGCTGGAGACGATGCTCTACAGTCGCTTCAAATATCTCAATTTGAACACGACCTAAGCCCCAGTTATCTTTGATATCGATATCCATACGCTCTGCGATTTGACGCGCAGCGTGATCATCCGCTAACGCCTCTGCTGTAATCTCAGGGTTATAGTGCAGGATAGAGTCGAATACGCTAATCCGTGTAAACGGCTTAGATAGATCGTATTCGAAGGTCTCTAGCACTTCACCTTCTTCATTACGCACAGTATTAACAATCGTCGTGGAGCCTAAGACATTTTGAGCAATCGTGCGCAACATGTCTTCAGTTAGATTCATCAAATCATGATAGTCAGCATAAGCCTGATAAAACTCAATCATCGTAAATTCTGGGTTGTGGCGTGTCGACAGACCTTCGTTACGGAAGTTGCGGTTCAACTCGAATACACGCTCAAAGCCACCCACCACTAGACGTTTAAGGTACAACTCAGGCGCTATACGTAGGTACATATCACGGTCTAACGCATTATGCCGCGTGATAAATGGACGTGCAGATGCGCCACCAGGTATAACTTGCAGCATCGGCGTTTCAACTTCCATGAAGCGACGCTCTGTTAGGTAGTTACGAATACCCGATACAATTTTAGAACGTACTTCGAATACCTTACGAGACTGTTCGTTAGTCACCAGATCAACGTAACGTTGACGGTAACGCATCTCAGTATCCTGAAGGCCTTTATGCTTATCAGGTAGCGGACGTAGATTTTTAGTTAGCAGCTGGTATTCACCTAAATCAACATATAAATCGCCTTTACCCGACTTATGCAGTTGCCCCGTAACACCAATGATGTCACCTAAATCTAGCGCTTTTGCGAATGGGCGAGCCTCTTTATTAACATAAAACTGGATACGTCCTGACATATCCTGAATAACCCCAAACGCACCACGATTTAACATGACACGACCAGCGATACTGACCTTAATACCCGCTTCTTCTAACTCTTCCTTACTCTTATCGCCATACTGTGTTTGTAAATCTTGAGCATAGCTGTCACGACGGAAGTTATTAGGGAATGCATTGCCCGCTTCACGTAGCGCGTTTAATTTCTCACGACGCTCCGCGATTAAGCGGTTTTCGTCTTGTTTCTGAGTATTATCAGACATCGGAGTGTTAAACCTTTAAGTTAGTAATTCGTTATAGACCAGCTTTTAAGCTAGCCTCAATAAACATGTCTAAATCGCCATCGAGTATCTTGTCGCAATTTGATGACTGAACATTAGTGCGTAAATCTTTAATACGTTGATCGTCCAAGACATAGGACCGGATCTGGCTACCCCAGCCAATATCTGCCTTGGAGTCTTCAAGCTCTTGCGCTGCTGCACTACGTTTGAGCATTTCCATCTCATATAATTTCGCACGCAGTTGCTTCATACAGGTGTCTTTGTTTTGATGCTGTGAGCGTTGACTCTGACTTTGCACCACGATTCCCGAAGGCCCGTGGGTAATACGTACCGCAGACTCCGTTCTGTTAACGTGCTGACCACCCGCACCCGATGCACGATAAACGTCAACCCGCAGATCAGCAGGATTGATTTCGATTTCGACGTTATCATCGATTTCAGGGGAGACGAAAACCGAGCAGAATGACGTGTGACGGCGGCCGCCCGAATCAAAAGGTGACTTACGCACTAAACGGTGTACACCCGTCTCGGTCCGCAACCAACCGAATGCATAAGGGCCTTCAAAACGAATGGTGGCTGATTTAATACCGGCTACTTCACCATCGGACACTTCGATAAGCTCTGTTTTAAAGCCTTTGTCTTCGCCCCAACGCAGGTACATACGCAGTACCATATTGGCCCAATCCTGAGCTTCGGTACCGCCCGAGCCAGACTGGATATCCAAAAAGGCGTTATTCTCATCGGCTTCGCCGGCAAACATCCGACGAAATTCAAGCATCTCAAGCTTCGACATGAGGCCCTGAACTTCCGAGATGACAACCTCTACTGTTTCTTCATCATCTTCTTCAACCGCCATATCCAGCAGGTCACGAGTATCAGCTACACCTGATTTCAACTCTTCCAGTGTTTTAACGACTTCTTCAAGCGTAGCACGCTCTTTTCCAAGCTTTTGCGCATTTTCAGGGTTATTCCAAACGGTCGGGTCTTCAAGCTCACGCTCCACCTCTTCCAACCGCTCTTTTTTGCCTGCATAATCCAGATAGCGGTAAAGTGCATCGGTACGTTCACCAATATCTTTAAGATCGAGAATGATCGGATTGACTTCCATCGTTAATGCTCAACACTGACAAATTCAAAAGGGCGGTTATTTTAACCGATACAGCTCTTTCTTTAAATCTTTGTGACATGATTACTGCATACTATTTACACACTCGACAGTATTCGACTTTCTCACCTTTATATATCAGAGTATCCTTATGAAACGTTTCTTTGCTCAACATACGATGATATCTATCGCGTCTGTCCTTTTTCTAGTGGGCGTTTGCGCTATTACCTTGCTTACGCCTGCGCAAGCCTATACCCCTCTAGAAGAAAATAACCCGATTGATTTAACGCACTCTGTATACGGCTACCTCTCATTACTGATTTTCGCGATCGCCTATCTGTTTGTACTCAGCGAAGAGTTCACCCACTTGCGCAAATCAAAGCCTATCATTGTTGCAGCGGGAATCATCTGGCTATTAGTCGGTATTGGCTATGCAGTGCGAGGCGATACTGAAACCGCAGGTATTGCTGTGCGGCATAACATCTTAGATTACGCTGAGTTATTCCTGTTTTTACTGGCAGCAATGACCTTTATCAACATGATGGAGGAGCGAGATGTCTTCGCGGCGTTGCGCAGCTTATTAGTCAGAAAAAACTTTTCGCTGAAACAAATTTATTGGATCACCGGCAGCTTGGCTTTCTTTCTCTCCCCCATAGCTGACAACCTATCAACCGCTCTTTTGATGGGTGCTGTCGTCATGGCCGTGGGCAACAGCTACCTAACATTCGTTACTGTGGGTTGTATTAATATTGTCGTTGCCGCTAATGCAGGCGGAGCATTTAGCCCCTTTGGCGACATCACAACGCTGATGGTGTGGCAAAAGGGCGTTGTTCAATTTGAAGAGTTTTTCCAGTTATTCTTGCCAGCGCTCGTTAACTGGCTAGTCCCTGCAGTCATCATGTCTTTTGTGATCGAGGTTGCACCACCCACGCTCCACCCCGAGCATCAAAAACCAATGAAAGCGGGTGGAGCAACCATCATCTCCCTTTTTCTACTCACTATCGCCTCCTCTGTTTTATTACATAGCATACTTCACCTTCCTCCTGTGTTAGGGATGATGACGGGGCTCGGCATCGTGAAACTCTACGGTTATTACTTATGCCAAATGGAAGCTAAAGTAGAAGATTGCGGACACATTCATCACCACCATAAAGATAATATTCGCGATATGCGTGATATTCGTGGAGACCATACGGATGTTGTTAGACGCTTTGATATCTTCAATGTGGTTGAACGGGCATCATGGGATACGCTGATGTTCTTTTACGGCGTTGTGCTATGCGTAGGTGGCCTCGCCACACTAGGCTACCTAGCTGGGCTGTCAGATTTACTTTACGGTTCGCTAGGCTCCACTTGGGCGAATACAATCATAGGCATTTTATCAGCTTTGATAGATAACATACCGGTGATGTTTGCTGTTTTAAGCATGAATCCACCAATGGATACGAATGAGTGGCTGCTAGTGACCCTGACGACAGGTGTCGGCGGCTCCCTTCTCTCAATTGGTTCCGCCGCAGGGATCGCTTTGATGGGGCAAGCACGCGGTACCTACACCTTTATGAGCCATCTAAAATGGAGCTGGGCAATAGCTCTTGGTTATGCCTTGAGCATACTCACCCATCTCCTTATTAATGGCGTATGACTATGCTTGCATGGCGCCTTTGATAATCGCTAGCCAAGCATCAATTCGCTGCTCGCTCTCAGCATGTTGGCTGTCTTCATCTAAGGCCAACCCTACAAAATGGGTTCCTTGGGCATTTAAAGCTTTTGAAACTTCAAATTTATAGCCATCGATGGGCCACTCACCAACAACCTGCGCACCAACCGCCAACAAGGCTTCATATAGTTGGCCCATGCCATCGACAAACCACTCACCGTAACCTATTTGATCGCCTAATCCGAAAATTGCGCATGGCCGACCCGCTAAATCTAATGCCAGTAGCGCATCCCAGCAGTCATGCCAATCTTCTTGGAGTTCACCGAAATCCCAGGTTGGAATCCCGAAAATACAAGCGCGATATTGCTCAACGCCTTGAAGACCACGTTCAGCTATATTGTGTAATACGGCAGCATTACCCAGTTTAGCCGCAATCAGTTCAGCTACATGTTCTGTATTACCGGTAGTTGAACCATAAATAACACCAATAGACATACAAACCTTCGAGTCCAGAAAGGGAACTATAAGTATTTAGCAAGCAGTTCTTAAATAAAAAAAGCAGCATGCTGCTGCTTTTTGTGTTTTAAATGCCTGACTTTACTTGCTTGCAAATGCGTTAAACGCATCCTTAGTGATCTTGTTTATTTCACTACGCGCTTCTTCTAACGCTTTCATATTATCGCTACTGGTCGCCTTTAAAGTTTCTTCTAGCTCTTTAGCATAGGCTTGCTGGAGCTGAAGAAGATCATTCGGCGTCTGACACTTTTGCAGCTCTTTTGTTTGCTGAATCGTGGCTTCAATACAAGATTTAGTGCATTCCATCTGTTGACGAGTAAGCTCTTCTAACATACGCGTCTGGATGTTCACTAACTCTTTAAACGGCTCCATCGACTCATTCATTTTTTTTGTCATATCTTGAAACATAGGCTTATCCTTCTAAATACCGCACGGATAAACGACGTGCATACGATATAATAAACCATTATCTGGAACTTTCGACAACTATCGATAGACCAAGGACTAATAACCGCTAGTCAACGAGGATCGCTATGCGCTTGTTACACACCATGTTAAGAGTTACCAATCTAGAGACTTCTATCGCGTTTTATTCCAACGTGCTAGGTATGCAGCTGCTAAGAAAAAAAGATTATCCGGAAGGTCGATTTACCTTGGCGTTTCTGGGATATGGTGATGAAAGTGAACATACCGCAATAGAGCTGACTCACAACTGGGACACAGACCATTACGACCTAGGTAATGCTTACGGGCATATCGCCATTGAAGTTGAGGATGTCTATAAAGCCTGCGAGTTAATCAAAAGCCTAGGCGGCAACGTCGTACGAGAAGCAGGTCCAATGAAGAACACAACGTCAGGTACCATACTCGCTTTCGTAAAAGATCCTGATGGCTACATGATAGAATTACTTAGTCCAAAACGTGCCGATTAGCCAACAATAAACCTATCAAAGGTTAACCGACATCAAAGTTTTAGCGCTTAAATGCTGCGATGCAAAATAGATTAGTTTAAAATACAGAATATTAGTTTTATCTAATGAATGGTAAATCAATCTCATACGATGGGATCGTTTTGTATCGTTGCCATGCACCTGTATAATACGGCCTTTAATAAGCCCGTAAAACTGTTGGGGTACTATCAGAGATGAGTAAGAAGATCCTCATAGCCGCTGCAAGTCTTTTCATTGGACTACAGTCATTCCAAGTATCGGCTAGCACCATCACTGCTGCTCAAGCAGCTGTCGAAAAACAAGATTACGATACCGCTTTAAAAGCGCTTGCACCTCTTATCAAAGAAGGGGATGTGAATGCGACTAACCTTATGGGCCAAATGTATGAAAATGGCTGGGGTGTCGAAAAAGATATTGATCAAGCGAAGAAATTTTATGACCAAGGCGCTCGCCGAGGCCACCTTGCCAGCGTCAATAGCTTACGTAAGCTGAAGAACATCGACTACAAAGTCGAGCTTGATGCCTTACTCCCTAAAGTTGCTGCAGGGGATGCTGAAGCACAAAACCGTGCAGGCGAGATGTATGAGTTTGGTTACGGTACCGATCGCAACCCTCAAGAAGCCTTCCGTTTATATAAGCTTGCAGCCGATCAAGGCTCTGTTAATGCTCAACATAACTTAGGCCGTAGCTACAACTTTGGTACGGGTACCGAGCAAAATTTTGTTGAAGCTGAACGCTGGTATCGTATCGCATCAGAAAAAGGCCATACCGAATCCATGTTCTTCTTAGGCACTTTATACTCTAACGGCTATGGTGAAGATAAATCCCATGCTGGGGATATTATTGCCTACGCTTGGATGCACAACGCAGCCGCTTTAGGCAACCCAACCGCTAGTGCCATTGAAAGTCGTTTGCTGATGAAGCTTCAGGAGTCTCAGATGGACGAAGCGAAAGCATTGGCAGCGAGTTACGAGTCAGAATACGTAAAACCTTTTAAAAAATAATGCTATCTAACGCCAAGAAAGAAACCTCATTGCTTTAATCAGGTTTCTTTCTTAGCTCTCACCGCTTCTCTGAGTCTCACTCTATCTGCTTAACCCAAATCGCTTCTGATGATATATTAACCAGCCTTTTTCACGTGACGAGCCAAAGACGCGATATATGAATGATTCAACTGCCGACAACTCACCCTTGCTCACTCGATATAGACTAGGGATTGTCTGTACACTCGCACTCCTTCTTACTGCGACATTCGGGTTAGCTCATCAAGAAACCTGGTTTGAAGCGCAACTTCTTCTCCTTGGCGCAGCCCTTGGATTAGCGCTTTACCATGCGGCCTTTGGCTTTACTACTGCTTGGCGTAATTTTGTCCTGAATCGCCGCGGCAAAGGTTTGCGCGCGCAAATGATCATGCTGGCGATCGCTGTCTGTTTATTCTTCCCTGCGTTAGCAAACAACACACTATTTGGGTCCGATGTTACCGGCTTCCTAAGACCGTTAGGCTGGTCAGTTGTGGTGGGTGCTTTTATTTTCGGTATTGGCATGCAACTCGGTAATGGCTGCGCCTCCGGTAATCTTTATCATGCCGGTGGTGGGCAACTCAGAGCGATACCCAGCATGATTGGCTTTACTATCGGTGCTTTGTGGGCCACTAAGGATTATGAGTGGTGGACAACACTACCTCAACTAGCTCCCTTTTCATTCATCGATCAGTTTGGTGTCTTGCTAGCGATTGTTATCAATCTTCTAGTATTTGCCGCGATCTACTGGCTTACCTTAGTTATCGAAAAAAATCGCCATGGTGATGTCGATAAAGACAGTGTGAATCGTTCATTACCTATCTATAAACAAATGCTCACTGGGCCTTGGCCTTTTTTCTGGGGGGCTATCGTTCTTGCTCTGCTCAACTACGTTACATTGGCAATGATAGGCAGACCTTGGGCCGTCGCTGTGGCCTACCCGCTTTGGGGAGCAAAAGCCGCAGAGTGGCTCAATCTTGATTTAGAGCTCGATTTTTGGACCTACTGGATGCAGCCAGGCAGAGAGTCCGCGCTGATTGACCCTCTGACTACAGACAGTGGCTCTTTAATGAATATTGGCATTATCCTTGGCGCCATGCTCGCTGCATCTTTAGCAGGGAAACTTTCCATCGAATGGCGTATGCCATGGCAAAACTGGATTGCAGCTATATTAGGCGGTTTAATGCTTGGCTATGGCGCGACAATCGCTTTTGGATGCAATATCGGTGCTTATTTTGGCGGTATCGTATCTGGCAGCTTGCATGGTTGGCTCTGGTTAGTCGCTGCTTTTATTGGCAGTATGATTGGCACCCAACTCCGACCTCTTTTTAAACTCGACAATAGCACCAGCGCCAGAAGCAACTGCTAGGTAGGAAGCGCAATATGATTAAAGTATTTGACCAAACCGATTTAAAGAGTGCCTCTTTCTTTCGCAGAATCGCCGCGCTCGTTTACGATTTTATGATTGTTGTTGCAGTGATGTTTGCTGTTTTAGCCATTGGTGTGGGTCTAAATCATGGAGAGGCGGTTTCGGGGCCTATTTACCAATCCGCTTTGTTAATTAGTGTATTTCTTTTCAATGCGTATTTTTGGACTAAATCAGGGCAAACTATCGGCATGATGGCATGGCGCTTACGAGTGCAAACCCTAGAGGGCTACAGCCTAAGCTGGACTCAGTCATTGGTAAGATTTTTTGCTGCGGGTTTATCATTAGTCTGTCTTGGCTTGGGATACCTTTGGATTCTATTGAGTGATCAACGACTCTCTTGGCATGACCAAATTTCACAAACACGTGTGGTTCAGTTACCCCCTAAAAAGAAAGACTAAAGCGGGCTTAGCCCGCTTTTTTTAACATCCAAAAACCTATTATCAAACAAACCACAATAGGCGCAGCTACCGCCAACATGGGCGTAAAGCCAATGACAGTACTGGCAGGGCCTAGCAGATCTTGAGAAAACTTGAATATTAGCCCGACAATCACACCCGCTATAACACGTTGCCCTACCGTCACGCTGCGCAGCGGACCAAAGACAAAGGAAACCGCGATCAGAACTAACGCTAAGATACCGATGGGCTGCAGCACCTTTCCCCAAAAGGCGAGCAGATATTGATCAACATTCAGCCCCTGCGAAGATAAATACCTTGAGTAAGACCATAACCCTCTAATTGAGAGATCAGTAGGATCAACCACGACAACCGACAATAACGTTGGTGTCAGCCCCGACTCCCAACTCTCCTCGGCTAGCTCTTGAATGGCCGTGTGATCACCGAAGAACTCTGTACTTTTGACATTTTCTAAAATCCACTGATCCGACTCAAACCGCCCTGTTTCAGCAAAACTAGATGAGATCATCTGATAGTCATCGTTAAATTTATAACGCGTGATACCGTGTATAAGTCCACCAGGCTCTACCGCATTGATATGGATAAACTCATTACCCTCTCGATGCCAAACACCATGACGCGAATGTAATGCTTTACCACCGGACTGCGCCATGGCTCGCGAACTCTGAGCTAACTGCTCTGTTTTTGGTACAACATACTCACCGAGAATCAGAGCGACCAATGCGAGGATCATTGCAGGCTTTAGCACAGAGACAACAATACGCATAATCGACACGCCCGCAGCACGCATCACCGTTAACTCACTATTACTCGCCAGCATACCTAAACCAACCAAGCAGCCTATCAAGCTTGCCATCGGTAAAAACTCATACAACCGACTGGGTAGTCTTAATAACAGATAGTAAAGAACGTTGGACAGCTGATAACTATCATTCATCTCACCCGCTTGATCAACAAACTCAAAGATCATATCTAAACCGACGACCACCAAGAGAATGATGGCTACTGCGTTTAAAACCTGAGTTGCAATATATCTATCGAGTTTATTCATGCCGAAACCTTCCTTTTAGCCGACAGGGATGGCAAGCCCTGCCCCAATCGCTCCCAAAACCTATCTGCGAAAAGCAAACTCATAGCCAACAAGAAAAAAGCCAGATGGATAAACCAAATGACGAATACAGAAAGATCGCCATCATCTGCCGCGCCTTTAGCGCTAGTCAGCAAGGTTAGGTAAAACATATACAGCAGAATCGACGGAATCAATTTAGCGTAACGCCCTTGTCGCGGATTAGTTTTACTCATAGGCACGGCAATTAAAGCGATAATACATACCAAGAGTGGCATAGATAATCGCCAATGCAGCTCAGAATGATATTTGACGCCATCATGTTCAAGTAGCTCCCATAAGGTCATCGCCTGAATATCTTCAGCACGCTGAATAACGTTACTTTGAGGCATCAAAAAGCCATACTCAGAAAAGCCTATTTCGCGATAATCAGCCTCACCCGGGACGCCCTCATAACGGTAACCATTCTTGAGAACCACAAAACGATCAGAACTGGCAGGGTCGATAACGACCTGCTCTCCCGACTTAGCGATCACAACCTTAAGCTCACCCGTTCTTTTATCTCTTTCAGAGACAAATACGAGGTCAAGTTCACTACTTTCCGGTCTTATTCCACTGGTATAGGCGGTACGTGCGCCCCCAGCGAATGTTTGAAACCGGCCGGCGCTTAAACGGTCAAGCTCGCTCATCTCACTCTGTTTAATATAGATCTGATCGACTTGCTTCCAACATAAGGGGGAAATATAGAAAGCAATTAAGCCGACTAGCATAGCCATACCTAAAGCGGGCCCTAATGCATAGAGAGATAAACGGCGAGCACTTACGCCACTGGCTTTTAATACCACCATTTCACTTTCGAGATACATGCGACCATACGAAAGCAAAATTCCAAGAAAAAGCCCCAAGGGCAAAATCAGTGTGAGCATTCCCGGCACACGGTAAGCAACGGATTGAAACACAAACTCCGGCGAAATATCACCTGCGGCAGCATAAGACAAATATTTGATAAACCGCCCACTGACCACAATCAATGTGAGCACCGCACTCACGGCCAGTGTGCTGAGTAGTATTTGGCGAGATAGATATCGAAAAATAATCAAAATAGAACAGCCCAGATGAGTAAAGGGTTTATGTAACTCAACACGAAATAGTTTATAGTGCGTGACAAATACGTATGCCGAAACTTAATAGCGGCATTATCTATCAAACCAGCTTTAATGTCTTGTTTGGAGCCATCATGGATTTTGAAATTTTAAGCGGTGCGGTCAATACAGTTGAAACAGAATGCCTCGTTGTAGGTATCCAAGCAGAGGGTGTGTTGACCCCATCTGCGCAACTTTTGGATCACTCATCACAAGGCTATTTAACTGATTTAATTACCTCTGGCGATATCAAGGGTAAAAATGCCGAGACATTGCTGCTACAAAAAATCAGTGGCGTACATGCTAAGCGCATTTTACTGGTGGGCCTCGGTAAAGCTGATGAACGCCATGATCGTAACTACAAGAAAGTCATCAAAGCGATTGCTTCCACGCTTAAGTCGTTAAATCTTAAAAATATTGTTATCGCATTAGATAACTTGGCGTCAGACACGCAAGATGTTTACCGTCAAGTACGCCTTTTAACGGAATGGACAACGGCTGAGCTTTATCAGTACGATCAAACTAAAAGCAAGAAAGCTGATCCTTTTGCAATCGAAAAGATCGCTATCCACCTTGCAGAAGATGATATCGAAGAGGGCGAAGGCGCACTTGTTGACGGTACTGCCATCGCTAACGGTGTTAATGTTGCCCGTGATCTAGGCAACCTACCCGGCAATATCTGCACGCCTACCTATTTAGCTGAACAAGCAAAAGAGTTAGCGAACGAGTTTGATAGCATCACCTGTGACATTCTTGATGAAGATGCGCTTGAAAATTTGGGTATGGGTTCACTGCTGTCGGTAGGTCGCGGTAGCGCGGAGCCTTCTAAGTTGATCGTTATTCACTATAACGGTGCTGAAAATGACAGCCAACCGCATGTCATCGTGGGTAAAGGGATCACTTTTGATACCGGTGGTATCTCTCTTAAGCCTGGTTTAAAAATGGACGAGATGAAGTTCGACATGTGTGGTGCCGCCTCTGTCATGGGAGCGATGCACGCCGTTGCTGAGATGGATCTTCCCATCAACATTATTGGTGTTATTGCTGCGGCTGAAAATATGCCGAGTGGCAATGCAACAAAACCAGGTGACATCGTCACTACGATGTCTGGCCAAACAGTTGAAATCCTTAACACGGATGCAGAAGGCCGCTTAGTCCTATGCGATGCCCTCACCTATGTTGAGCGCTTCCAGCCGAAAACCGTTGTAGATATCGCCACTTTAACAGGTGCTTGTATCGTTGCATTGGGCAACTCTGTATCGGGCATGCTCACCAATGATGACGAAATGGCTAGCGAGCTGTCTTTAGCGGGCGACTATGCTGACGATCGCGCATGGCGCTTACCTTTATGGGATGATTACCAAGAACTGCTCGATAGCAATTTTGCTGATATCGCAAACATTGGTGGTCCTGCAGCAGGAACAATCACCGCTGCCTGCTTCCTATCTCGCTTTACCAAATCTTACCGTTGGGCGCATTTAGATATCGCGGGTACGGCATGGAACAGTGCAGGTAAAGATAAAGGATCAACAGGCCGCTGCGTACCCTTATTAAGCCAATACTTACTTAACCAAGCGGCTGACGAGATCGCAGACGACGAATAATGACCTTAGTCGATTTCTATATTCTGCCGCAAGCAGATGACGACAGCCGATACCAGTTCCTAATGAAACTGGCGACCCGTGCCATTGGCGCGGGTCATCGGCTATATATCCATACCGACACCGAGCAGATAGCTCAGCGATTAAGTGAACGACTATGGCAGGCAACTTCCGAGGACTTTTTACCTAACGCATTACCCTCAGATCCACACTATGCGCCTATACGACTAGGCTGGGCTGAAACACACCTACCCGAAAAGCCCGATATGCTCATCAACCTTTCTATCGAAAACCCAACGGGAGATGCGAGCTTTGCACGCATCGCTGAGATCGTAACTCAAGCAGATCCCATCCTCGATATCACTCGCCAACGCTTTAAAGAATATCAAAACCGCGGAATCACGCCGCGTATGCACGATATGCGTAAACGAAACCGTTAAACGCCTTCTTTGATCACCTCGGTGCAGGTATAATGTCCGGTTTACCGGCTATCTTGCCTATGCGCTGCTCCAATATTGAAGCATAAGCCAACAGCCCTTTATTTCGGACGCACAGAGCCAAACGCTGGTGCTAACAGACAGTATCGAGACAAAAAACACCATGGAAAAGACCTACCAGCCGCATGAGATTGAGAAATCCTGGTACAAAACCTGGGAAGAGCGTAATTACTTTGCCCCTTCTGGCCAAGGCGATGCTTATTGCATCATGATTCCGCCACCAAACGTGACTGGCAGCTTACATATGGGCCATGCGTTTCAGCACACCATTATGGATTCACTTACCCGCTATCAACGCATGCAAGGTAAAAACACCTTATGGCAAGTAGGTACTGACCATGCAGGTATTGCCACTCAAATGGTTGTAGAGCGTAAACTGGCTGCGACAACCGGCGAGACTCGCCACGACCTTGGACGCGACGCGTTCATTGAAAAGATTTGGGAGTGGAAAGAGGAATCTGGCGGTACTATCACAGGGCAGATGCGTCGTTTGGGTAACTCTGTTGATTGGCCCACTGAACGTTTCACTATGGACTCAGGCTTCTATCATGCGGTTCAAGAGGTGTTTATTCGCCTTTATGATCAAGGCTTGGTTTATCGCGGTAAGCGCCTAGTTAACTGGGATCCAAAACTGCACACAGCCATCTCTGATCTCGAAGTAGAGAACAAAGAAGTAAAAGGCAAAATGTGGTATCTGCGCTATCCATTAGCTGACGGCGTAAAAACAGCAGAAGGCTTGGATTATATTGTTGTTGGTACAACGCGCCCTGAAACCATGCTAGGTGATACCGGTATTGCGGTAAACCCAGAAGATAAGCGTTATGCGAGTATTGTTGGTAAGTTTGTAGAGCTACCGCTTGTCGGTCGCCGTATTCCTATTGTTGCCGATGAATACGCGAACATGGAGAAAGGTACGGGTTGCGTAAAAATTACGCCAGCTCACGACTTCAACGACTATGAAGTGGGTAAACGTTGCAAGCTACCTATGATCAACATTCTGACATTGAATGCGGATATTCGCGACGAAGCACAAACCTTTAATAGCGACGGTAGCGTTAATACAGAACTCGACACCAGCATTCCTGAAAAATACCAAGGTATGGAGCGCTTTGCTGCACGTCGCGAGATCGTAGCCGATTTTGAAGCTCTTGGTTTACTGGTCAAGATTGAAGAAAATGATATGACTGTGCCCTACGGTGATCGTGGCGGTGTTGTCATCGAGCCAATGCTGACCGACCAATGGTTTGCGGATGCTAAAACCTTAGCCAAACCTGCTATTGAAGCGGTTGAAAATGGCGATATTAAATTTGTACCAAAACAGTACGAAAATATGTACTTCTCTTGGATGCGTGATATCCAAGACTGGTGTATCTCTCGTCAACTCTGGTGGGGTCACCGCATCCCTGCTTTCTATGACAATGCAGGCAATGTCTACGTTGCGAATGACAAAGAGAGTGCACGCCAAAAATACAACTTGGACCCTGAACTAGAACTGCGTCAAGACGATGATGTTCTAGATACTTGGTTCAGCTCAGCATTATGGACGTTTGGAACATTAGGCTGGCCAGAAAATACTGAGCGTTTAAAAACCTTCCACCCAACGGACACACTGGTCACCGGTTTTGACATTATCTTCTTCTGGGTAGCGCGCATGATCATGATGACCATGCATTTCATGAAAGATGAAGATGGCAAACCGCAAGTTCCTTTCAAAACAGTTTATGTTACCGGGCTTATCCGCGATGAAAACGGCGACAAGATGTCTAAGTCGAAAGGTAACGTGCTTGATCCATTAGATATGATCGACGGTATCAGCCTGCCAGAGCTACTAGAAAAACGTACCGGCAACATGATGCAGCCTCAGCTTGCGGAGAAGATCGGCAAGCGTACCGAGAAAGAGTTCCCTGAAGGGATCTCCGCACACGGTACCGATGCACTGCGTTTTACATTGGCAGCTCTCGCCTCAACAGGCCGTGATATCAACTGGGATATGAAGCGTCTTGAAGGCTACCGTAACTTCTGTAACAAAATCTGGAACGCTGCGCGCTATGTTCTGATGAATACAGAGGGTCAAGACTGTGGCGTCAATGGCGAAGCGGTTGAACTTTCGCTAGCGGATCGCTGGATCTCTAGCCGACTGCAAAAACTTGAAGCAGATGTCACAAAGCACTTTGATGAATACCGCTTCGACCTAGCCTCTTCAACGCTGTACGACTTTATCTGGAACGAATACTGCGACTGGTACTTAGAACTGTCGAAGCCAGTACTGTGGGATGAGAATGCTAGCGAAGAAGCCAAACGCGGCACACGCCGTACACTGGTTCGCGTGTTAGAAGTGGTGTTACGTCTGTCTCACCCGATTATGCCGTTTATCACCGAAGAGATTTGGCAGCAAATTAAAGAGCTGGCCGGTCAGTCGGGCGATTCTATTATGCTGCAGCCTTACCCTGTGGCGAACCCTGACAAGATAGATGCTCGAGTGGCTGAAAGGTGTGATTATCGGCATTCGTAACATCCGCGGTGAGATGAATATTTCTCCGGCTAAGGATCTCGATATTCTTATCAACAACGGTAGCGCAGAAGATCAACGCCGCTTAAGCGAGAATACTGCCTTCTTAACTAAACTGGCTAAACTCAGCTCGATTACTTGGTTAAACCCAGGTGACGAAGCACCTATGTCTGCGACACAACTTGTCGGGGATATGGAAGTATTAGTTCCGATGGCAGGCCTCATCGATAAAGATGCTGAACTCGCTCGTCTGAAGAAAGAGATGGATAAGCTCGGTAAAGAGGTTGCCCGCGTCGAAGGTAAATTAGGCAACGAGAAATTTGTTGCTAATGCGCCTGCTGATGTGATTACCAAAGAGAAAGAGAAACTTGATACTGCAAAATCTGCGTTAGATAAGTTAACCGAGCAGTACGCTAAGATCGAAGCCTTATAATTAGGACTTGATCAGACAAAAGCTCGGCAATCGCCGAGCTTTTTCATTTCATCCCTATGCATCTCAGCAATGGTGTGCAAATCCGATTCAGGCTCTTATAATCAAGCTTTAACTCATATGAATAGAGTCTCTATGTCTCCCACAGTGAATACTGCATCAGGCAAAGTCGGGATGCCCCCTGGCTCATTAGTCCATATTGGTCATGTGCAAGAGAGCCAAACCTACATTTCAGCGATTGAGTACAACAAAGAGACTTATCATGAGTACATACCCACCTCACTGGGTGAGATATTAGCCAAGCTCAGCTCTGATACTCTGACTTGGGTGACCATCGAAGGACTTTCCGATACCCATCTGATAGAGCAGATTGGTCAGCACTTTCACATCCATCCCTTAGTGCTTGAGGACATTCTTAACACCCATCAACGCCCTAAGTTCGAGGAGTATGACGACTACCTTTATATCGTCGCCAAATGCCTTATGCCTGAAGGAAATGAGTTTTCGATTAACTATGAACAAGTGAGTTTGCTGGTTCTAAAAAACATTGTGTTTACCTTTAAGGAACGCAAAGACACACTCTTAGCACCTGTCCACCAGCAGATCAAAAGTAGTAAAGGACGGTTCCGAGCACTCGGCTCTGACTTCCTTACCTACGCCATTCTTGATGCCATTGTCGATCAAAGCTTTTTTCTAATAGATGCTTTAGACGACTCGGTTACTAAACTCGAAGACGAGCTGTATGCACATGCAAATCAACGTACACTGAACAAAATTCAGCGTCTAAAGCGCGAGATTATCAGTATTAGACGCAGTATTTCCCCCATGAGAGAGATGCTCGCGGCGATGTTACGCAGTGAATCTGAGCTGATTAGTGAACATACGCATATCTATCTTCGCGATGTGTCCGATCATGCGATTAGAGTCTTGGAGTCAGTTGAGTCGTACCGAGATATTCTATCTGGCTTGCTTGATATCTATTTATCGAGCATCAGTAATAAAATGAACGAAGTGATGAAGGTGCTGACCATTTTTGCATCTATCTTCATTCCGCTCACATTTCTAGCGGGCATCTACGGCATGAACTTCGAATATATGCCAGAACTGCATTGGAAGTGGGCCTACCCTACTCTTTGGGGCGCCTTTATCTTGATACCGAGCGTGCTGCTCTACTACTTTAAAAAACGTAAATGGCTTTAACCGCTATTGCAAAGTTAAAGCCATTTCACACAACCTAATTCAACTCAGGAATCCAGCTATTTGGCATACCGCCGAATTGCGTCATGACACCCGCATCTTTTTGATTATCCAATAAATCTGCTAGCAAGATTCGTTGATCATCGATCACCAGCACCGCTGTTTGAACACGCTGACCATTATGAATATCTTGATATATTTCTGAAAAGACCACGCGATTACGGGTATCTGATGAACCTAACAGTTGGAAAAAATAGGGACGCCAACTCCAGTTATGCCCTAGGTTCTCTTCATCTCGCACCCAACCCTTGTCGGTGTTCTCATAGTTAGCGGATATTTGATTACCCTGCTTATCACAAATATAGAAACGCAGCAGATGATCCGCCGCGATAAAGTGCGGAAGATCTTCATCACTTGCCGTTACTTTTAGTACTTCGCGCAATGCAAGTAGCTCTGCCTTCACTTTATCGGCTCGCCAGTGGTTTCGAGAAGTCACCTCAATGGCCATATCCCGATAATGGCTTAACAGCTCACTAATTTGTTTTTTCATCGTATCAACCGCTAACGGCTGGGCTTGAGCTGGTGCAAATAAGAAACCTTGTGTGTAAGCCGTGTGACAACTCAAGGCCTGATAGTATTCATCTTCCGTTTCAATCCCATCACACAATACTTTACAGCCCAGCTTAGATGCCATTTCACCCAACATCTGTACAATAGATAAACGATGGGACTCATGTGGCTTCTGCTTCAAAAGCTGCATATCCAGTTTAATGATATCGGGGCGAAGGTAAGTGATACCGTCTAATTGCGAAAAGCCTGCACCAAAATCATCAATGGCAATACGAATCCCTTTTTGACGGTAGCGCTGAACTAGGCAAGCGAGTTTATCCTGTACGCCATCTTGTTCCGTTATTTCAAACACTAACCGTTTTGGATCGATGCCCTTCGCTTCAATTAGAGCAAGTGTCGGTAGTGTATCTAGCTGATCAAGCTCTTCAGGCCAGAAAGACGATACGTTAAAACTTAAGAAAGTGTCTTTAGGCAATTGTTCAAACATCGCGAAGGCTTGGGCTCTAATATCCAGATCAATCGCGATTCTCTCTTCTATGGATCGACTTGTATCCGAAAAAATATCAGCAGCTGACTCGACGACTCCTTCGCTATTCAAGCGTCTAGCCAATACTTCATATCCGCAGATCAGGCCGGTGGCTGTTTCTACGATAGGTTGAAGATAAGGAAAAACTTTATCACTCATAATCTATTACTGCCTCTACGGCTTTATTTAACTCAGCCGGATTGTCGTTTTTTATCTTCATACATGCGGTGATCAGCCAGCTCGACCAACTCGGTGGCCGTTTCCCCCTCTAGGGGATAGGTCGAGACGCCAATTCCACCACCTATCATAAACTGTTTATCACCAAAACGAATCGGGCTATCAAACAACGCACGAATTTTTCGCTCGATATGGTCAATTTGTTTAAGGCCTTGCATATCGGGTACCAAAATCACAAATTCATCACCCGCATATCTTGCCACGGTGTCGGTGTCTCGCATGGCTAATCTTAACATCTTGGAAACTTTGAGTAAGACCTCATCACCCATTGCATGACCGTATTTATCATTAATATCTTTAAAACGGTTAAGATCTAAAAATAAAATCGTCAACATGGTCCCTGCTCGGCGGGCACGTTTTATTTCCATATAAAGCCGATCATAGAATGCTCTTCGATTTACCAACCCCGTTAAACCATCATGGTTTGCTAGGTAAGCTAATCTCGATTGCTCATCTGTAAAGCGGCTAATATCATTAATCGTCAAAACCGTGACCAAGGTTTCGTTTAGGTTATACAAGTTTTCCAATATATCGATTCTAAATCGAGTGCCATCAGAACGGATCGCATAAGGTTCAATCCCCCTATCACCCAAGAGATCACTTATCTGGAGTTTTACAAAAGCATTTTGGCTATAACCAAAAATGGCCTGAGCATGTTTATTAGCCAGTATTATATTATTGTGTGTATCCAATACGATCAGTGCAGTCGCTACGTTATCTAACAATTGTAAAAAGTTGCCGACCTGCATCTCGGCCTGTGAAGTCTTTTGCTGGTAAAGCTTAATAATCAAACCAAAATTAAACAGCGCAAACAAAAAAGCCAAGGTTTGAATCCAACGAAGTTTCTGCGTTTTCTCACGGGAAAGCGCTTCACTTCGAGTGGTTAGATCATTCATTTTAGTGAGTAACGCTAGGCTCAGGTCTTTTATCTCTTCCATACTTTTGTTATAAAGCTTGGGATCTAACCCCTGCAACGACAGGCGTATCGACTCTTGATGGAATTTATCTAAAATCAAACGCGTCACAGCAATAATGCTCTGGGCTTCGGGATCTTCAATGGGATCGATGGTGATTGTTTTGTCATCAACGTCTGTTACCTGACCGCCTTTCTCAAACCCATTTAAGGTTTCAGAGAAAAGGGTTAAAACCACCTTATACTCGTCCTGACTCTGTTTAGCACTGGCAGGATCCAGATGCGCAAAGAACAAAGCTTTCGTCATCCTTTGCGACAACATACGCTGTCTGCCGGCTAAGTTGATGATCTTTGCATCGCTTTCTAGCTGCATTGTGATCCAATAGTTAATTCCTAGGATGGAACAATCTAAAATAATAAACATCACAATAGCTAACCCAATTGGGATGCTCTTAATACCTTCTCGGCTACAGAAGCCCCCAAATGGGTTTAATCGAGAGACCCGATTCTGGCGCACCATCTTATCCCTCCTTACTTAGCTTCGGTCCCACCTCTGACTCGAACGACACTCAACATATCCCTATTATCAAATAATTGAGGCCAGTCACTCATAATACCGTCCACGCCCCAACTC
>DAIRSP010000009.1:0-42175 GCA_036804365.1 Neptunomonas sp.
CTTAACGTTACGCGACAAGCGCATCATGATTGAATGAGAATCAGGCACATCCTTCCCCTACATATTTATCCTTATGCTTAACTATAACAAAACTTCATCTACGCCCCCTATCACTTTCTCTACACAATCCACCAATGTTATGTTATAACATATAAAAAAGTTCTGAGTGTACATATTATGTTCATAAAAGCTAACCGACTATCAATCTGCGTTAAAGCCCTTTTGGGAACCGCTTCCCTGCTATTAGCGCTACCCTCCTCGGCGAATGAGCATGCACACAATACGCAAGCAGCTCATATCCACGGGGTAGCCGAACTGCAAATAGCCCACATAGGGAACAAGTTAGAAATACGCTTTGAATCACCATCAGCCAATCTTCTAGGTTTTGAGCATAAAGCAGAGACACATGACGAAAAACAACGCGCAGCGGATGTTGATCGAGTTCTCAAGTCTCCACAGATTTTATTTGGTTTTCAAGGCTCTGAATGCAAGCTAAGCACACTAGATGTTGGCTTTTCATCGATATCAGAGCCTAACATCGATGAGCACCAACATATCTCCTATACAACGCACAGTGATATTACCGCTGAATATAGCTTCCTCTGCAGTACAGAAGAGTCTCTTAACGAGATAACTGTCGACCTGCTTGACCAATTCCCTGCGGTTGAAATGCTCAACGTAAATTGGGTTCTTAGTACAGGACAGGGTAGCGCTCAATTATCCGCTAATAACAAGTCTGTAAAACTGACTCGCTAGCCGCGAATTACTTCGTCTGCCTTGTTGCACTTTGCAGCTCTACTCTTTGTAGAGCTCATACGTTTTTAGTTCCAGACTGTAGGAGGATGTTGCCACATCGTTTTGCGTGAGTGTGACTTTTAATACTCCGGTTAGCCAATACGGGTCATAAATTGACTCAAGTTTTAACCCTTTTGGATAGTCAATCAGAATAATTTGATTTGGAGGTGGTGGAGGTACGTGTATACATGCACCGAAATAGGGCACTAAAAAGAACTTGGTAACGATTTGTTCACTTTTATACTCTAACGGGACGATAAAACCGGGTAAACGAATCATTTTCCCATCCATCTCAGCAACGACCTCTTGAGAGACGAGCGCTTGCTGATAGCGATCCTTCGGCACTGTCACTGGGCTGCTCTGAATCTGATTAGCCAACTGGTCTTCTAAGGAACCATCTTCAACATCAGTTACGTAGCTCGGAGGGTTAAGCAAGGCTTCTAAATCAGCCTTTGGCATGAGTTCTATCCAGTCGATCTCTTTAAATTCAGATGCATATGCAGAGTGAGCGGACGCAAACATGAATAATGTCATAACTAAGTAAAATGACTGCTTGATACTGCGCATAAAAGGCTTTTACCGTCCTTATAAGTTTGAATAGAATAGTGATACATTATAACATAACAGACAAATACTCTAGCTTATAACATACCATGACCATACAGCTTTCTAATGTCCGCTTTGCCTACCCTGAGACACCCGAGAAATGGATAATAGATATCCCTTCGTGGTCAGTTGCCCACCAGCAGCACCTTTTTCTGCATGGCCCGTCAGGCAGCGGTAAATCAACACTTTTGAATATCCTCAGCGGCATGTTACCTGTGTCTCAAGGTGAAATATCTATCCATCAGCAACGCTTAGATTTAATGACAACACGGCAGCGTGATAAGTTCAGGGCACAACATATAGGATATGTATTCCAACAGTTTAACCTGATTCCCTATTTAGATGCGCTTGATAACATTAAGCTTGCTGGGCAATTTGCCAAAGGTGCGCAGCATTCCGCTACCGAGCAAGAGATTCATACACTCCTTCTTGCATTGAATATCACGCATTCCGATTGGAAACGCCCCACTGCACAACTAAGCATTGGCCAACAACAACGGGTTGCTATAGCAAGGGCGTTGATCAATAAACCCGCTCTACTTATCGCAGACGAGCCCACATCTTCGCTTGATCAAGCAAATAGAGATAATTTTTTATCGTTACTTTTGCCGCTCGTATCCTCACAAAATACGACATTGTTGTTTGTGAGCCACGACCTGTCGCTGGCAAAATATTTTAATCGCGTCGAAGCACTGTCTGATATTAACCGTGTTCCGGAGGTGAGTAGATGTTTGTAAGACTAGCCTACAAAAGCCTACTCAACCGTAAAGGCTCTGTATTCCTCACTCTCATGGCAATGACTGTGAGTATTTTCGTTTTGCTAGGTATAGAGCATATACGCCATCAGGCAAAGGAGAATTTTCGTAGCAGTGTTTCCGGTGTTGATTTGATTGTCGGTGCCCGCACAAGCAGCATCAACTTGCTGCTTTATTCGGTTTTTCGTATTGGCTCACCGACCAACAATATTCGCTGGGATACCTATGAAACCATCGTTAATGACCCCAATGTTGCTTGGTCAATTCCGCTGTCTTTAGGCGACTCACATAAAGGCTACCGTGTGTTAGGAACCACGTCTGACTACTTTAAGCATTTCCGCTACGGCACTCAGCTTTCGTTGAGTTTTGCTAAAGGAAAGGCTTTTTCTGAGACCTTTGATGTTGTTCTCGGATCAGAAGTGGCTGCAAAGCTCGGCTATACATTAAATGACACCCTCATTTTGGCACATGGTGTGGCTGCCACCCGTTTTAGTCAACATGACGACCATCCCTTTAAGGTGGTTGGCATTTTAGCCCCAACGGGCACACCGGTAGATCAGACGCTGCATGTGAGCTTACAGGGTATCGAGGCGATTCATGCTAATTGGCAGCAAGGTATTAAACGACCAAATAGCTCTGAAAAACTCCCAACGACCGACCTGACGCCCAAAAATATTACAGCCATCATGTTGGGATTAACTTCTAAAATGGCGACTTTTCGTGTGCAAAGGGATATTAACCAATTACCGGCAGAACCTTTAACATCTATTCTTCCTGGTGTTGCGCTAGCCGAAATGTGGCATACGATGGCGATTCTAGAAAACACGCTACGTCTGGTCTCTATGCTGGTTTTACTTTCTGCACTGTTAGGCTTAAGCGCGATGCAATTAGCATCCTTGCGCGAGCGTAGAGAGGAAGTACAGCTGTTAAGAGTGATTGGCGCGCCACCGATCTTCCTCTTCATGCTCATTCAATTAGAAACACTCTTGGTGAGTTTGATCAGCATATTATGCGCCGTGGGGCTACTTTACCTGTCCATCTTTGTATTAGGAGATCTCATCTCTGAACAGTTTGGGCTATTGATAAGCACGCACATACTAACAAGTAGCAACATTGTAATGATGGTTTGGGTACTGCTATTAAGCACGCTTGCAGCATGCATACCCTCGGTGACCGCATACAGAAGTGCGGGCAGGCAGCATTTTAAATAATGCAACAAAATCATGACATAAAAAAACCGGAAGGGCTTCCCCATCCGGTTTAATATTTCTCTATTGCGAGACTCTAACTTACAAGTGACCTGGATTGTTAAGGTCTCGCTGATCTACCGGTGGCGGGGTCCACTGATATACCCAAGTTTCAGTTAATGCTTGACCGTTTGCTTCGAGATAAACGCGAATATTAATCGGTTCTACATGTGCTTCTGGGGCTATATCAAACATGGCTCGGTAGCCGCCAATCTGCCATTGAGGCCGCGCTGATGTGATTTCAACCTTCCCTGAAGATACAGAGATCACAGGCGTTACTTTGGTATCCTTACCCAACATGGATAACATGCCACCTTTAAAGTCGATAACAAATCGACGGCTATAGTGGTCACGCTTCTGCCCCACAACACCGCCAATACCTGTGAATGTATCAACTACCTGGGCTCGCTCGGTTTCAACTGGCGGTTTAGCTCCCCAGTACAGGTTATAGCTGTAAAGCAACTCCTGACCAGCCTCTATCGGCTGCTTTGGATTCCAAAAGGCTACAATGTTATCAAAGGTTTCATCAATCGTTGGGATCTCTACTAGCTGCACAGAGCCTTCGCCCCAATTACTGAGCGGCTCAACCCACAACGCTGGGCGCTTATCATAAAAAACGCCATCGTCTTGATAATGGTCGAAATTACGATCACGCTGAACTAGCCCGAAACCTCTTGGATTATTATCAGCATACGCATTAAAGTGAAGCTGAGCTGGGTTACTCAATGGGCGCCAGATCCATTCACCGTTGCCGGTATGCATCGCCAATCCGTCAGTATCATGGATTTCAGGACGCCAATCCCAATTGATACGTCGGTCATTTTCACCCGTTAAGAACATACTTGTTAAAGGTGCAATACCTAGCCGCTCAATCGCTTTGCGCGGATACAGGGCTGAATCTACACGCATTTTAAGCGTAGTGCCTGGGGTAATATCGAATCGATAAGCTCCGGTAACACTTGGCGAGTCTAATAAGGCATAAACCGTGGTGGTATTGCTATTATTTGCCGGCGTTTCTAGCCAAAAATGACTGAAAATTGGAAACTCTTCCGGCCGGTTCATTGCAGTATCAATCGCTAATCCTCGAGCAGATTGCCCATATTGCATATCTTGCCCAACCGCTCGGAAATAGCTTGCGCCTAAGAAGGCAACCACATCACGGGTCCAGTCATTGTGGAACTGCATTCTAAAGCCAGCAAAGCCTAAATCATCTGGCAGACCTTCGCCCTTAACACCCGACTTACCGTAGTTAAATAGGTTAGTGCTGTACTTAATCTGCTTTACATTTCCTTTCGTATCTAAATTGTAAATACGAATAGGCGTATTAAAAAACAACCCTAAATGAAACAACTCAGCGCGAAACAAACTCTCAGGATTCTTCTTCCAAAAAGCGTAATCATGGTCGAAGCCTAACTGCTGATACTGATCCCAATTTAGCCCTTGTAGACTTTTTGGAAGTTCTCCCGCATGGCTTTTATAAGGTTGTGTTGCCTTTTTACGTGCGTAATCTTTTAACCAGCCATAGGAAAATGGGGTACCTTGCTCGGGTTGCGGGTCATCCACAGCCGCCTGAACATTCAACACTAGGCAACAGCTAACTAAAACACTGCTAATCAACAGTTTAATTGAGAATTGTCGAGACATAAGGGGTTGAGAATCTCTTATATTGAGTGAGTGAACAATGGATTCGCCAGTGTTCTATTTATCGCCGCAAATATACTGAGTTTGTGACTCAAAGCACAGTGCGCAACACGTATTTTCATCTTTAATTTGTCTATTTTATATGCAATCTGGATTAGCAGCCAACTCTGTCTATACTGATTAGACTACTAACAACATTTACGATGAAAGCGGACAATACGATGTAATGCAGACATTTAATCGAGTTGGGCGAAGCGACACTTCCCTCCGCAGTTCCTTCATCTTGCGGTCAATGCTCGTTGCTCTGCTATGCACATCTACCTTTGCAAATATCGCTTTCAGCGCGAACTTAACCTTTGGCATTGCTGCCAAGAGTCGTGACGATCCTAACTTCATTGATGCTTGGCAAAGCTGTCAAACGGCTGCTCTTGTCGATGGTAACCATTGCGTACTGATCGGCTCGGTGGGAGCGGCTCACCCTAGAAGCCAATATGAAGCATTAAAACAAGCGCTTGCCAGTGGTCAGCTCGATGCAGTAGCGATCAGTGTAATGAAATCCGACCTCATTGCTCCGCTTCTTGAAAAGTCCAGCATCCCTGCAATCACTTTCGACTCCCCCTTCTCGCAACCCTTTGAGCACTTAAGCAATGCCTATGTAGGAATTGATAACCTCCAAGTCGGTAGAGATCTAGCCAAAGTCGCTAAACAATTAAGACCACGGGGCGGGATACTCTGTTTAATGACGGCCAGCCACGATACTAATCTAGCGGCCCGTATCGAAGGTATTCGCAGAGAACTCACTAGCAATGAAAATTGGCCAAAGAATACACCGCTTAGTCAGAGCGCGGGGTGGCATGAAGCTAACCGCTGCCCCTGGAATACATCGGACAACATAGCCAGAGCCCTAGATGAGCTCAGTACAACCTTGGGTGAAATAAAACCTGATGTCATTATTTCTGTTGGCCATTGGCCAATTATTGACGCCGAGCGCTATCGGACACATATAAAACCCTATGAACAATCGATCCTTGATAAACAACCGATCATTATCGCAGCCACAGGCAAAATAACACCTGACATCCATCGTCTACTAGACGATAAAATTCTCCATGGAGTCGTAAGTTTAAGCTTTACCGAGATGGGTAAGCTGAGTTATCAGACCATGCTAAAGCTAGTATCAGGAGAAAAAGTCTCACCCTTTATACTGGTCGACAACCTAACTCAACTTTCAAATTAAGCAGCGATTAGCGTGATGATTAAACAAAGAATAGTAGATGCGATTGAGCAGTGGCTGGCGCCACTCAGATTAACAAGCCGTATCGCTAGGAGACTATTCCGTGCTGCATTTATTGTTGGCGTTTTAGGCACAGTAGTTTTGGTAGTGTGGGAGTATACGAGAGAATATAAGCGCCAATTAACGCAGATTGAGAATAACTTTAACATTATCACTGAAGTTATCTCACCCGCACTCGGGAGCAGCATCTGGGACCTGGACCAAGAGCAGATCTATCTTCAGATAGAAGAACTGAAACATATACCTTCTTTAATAGAAGCCCAACTTCACTACGACCCTAATAAAACGATAACCACCGGAAGTACTGTTCACAGTGCTGATACCGCTGAAAAAACGATACAGATTAGCTATCGGGATAAACAGACCCAAACTACCCATCATGTCGGTACACTTAAACTCTGGTATGACACGACAGCCCACCGCCCATTGCTACTTTTGAGCCTAGCCAAAAAACTTCTTGTTAATATCCTGATCATCATGCTCATCGCATTTGCTGTAAGCATCGTTTTCCATACTCTCATTACCCGACGGTTGGTCAAAATAACGGAACTGCTTCGTAATATTTCGTCATCGGACTTACACAGCCCGCCTCCCCCCACTCTAAAAAATGCATTCGTAACCGATAAGGACGAGGTGGATGAGCTTGCCGGTGGCATTCAGTTTTTATGGAGTACGGGCTATGACACCTTAAAGTCATTTCAAATAAGTGAGCAGCGTTGGCGCTTTGCTTTAGACTCTGCCAACGAAGGTTTATGGGATTGGGATTTAAAAAATAACTGCGTCTTTTATTCTACCAACTGGAAAAAAAACTTGGGCTTTTCAGAGTCTGAAATTCATGACCATTATGATGAGTGGCAAACTCGCTTACACCCTGAGGATTTTGTTCGATTCCAAGCCGCTATCGACAAACACACCAAAGGCGAAACCGATATTTACGAGGATACACAAAGATTACTCTGCAAAGATGGTAGTTATAAATGGTTTCTGTCGCGTGGAAAAATCATTAATCGTGACCCCTTGGGCAACCCTCTGCGTATTATTGGCACCCACTCAGACATAACAGCACTGAAAACTGCTGAGCAACAGATCGCGATGTCTGCGCTCATTTATGAGGAAGCCCAAGAGGGGATGATGCTCGTGAATCACGACATGAAAATTCTCATGGTTAACCCTGCTTTTAGCCAAATTACCGGCTATTCAAGTGAAGATATTATCAACCTACACCCTAACATTCTCAGTTCTGGACGACATGACGCTGATTTTTATAAAAAGATGTGGAGCGATGTATTACATAAAGAAAAGTGGCAAGGTGAAATTTGGAATAAGCGAAAAGATGGTACTGAATATGCCGAATGGTTGAGTATTACAACCATCAAAGATCACAACGGCAAAATTGCACGCTATATCGGCATTTTTTCCGATATCACCGCCAAAAAAGTTCAAGATGACCTGATATGGCATCAAGCGCATTATGATTATTTAACAGCGCTGCCCAACCGACAACTCTATTCAGAACTACTTTATCAAGAGATCAAGCGTTCGAAACGAGCGAAAAAGGACTTTTGGCTGATGTATCTTGATCTTGATCGTTTTAAAGAGGTCAACGATACACTAGGGCATCAAATTGGCGACAAACTACTCGTTATGACAACCCAGCGCCTTACATCATTGTTAAGGCAATCGGATATCGTGGCCAGATTGGGCGGAGATGAGTTCGCAATCACGTTAACAGACATCAAAAACGTCAGCCATTTGGATTTAATTGCGGAAACACTGGTTCGAGAACTCAGCAAACCCTTCGAAATCGGTGAAGAGACCGTCTACATCTCTGCCAGCATAGGTATAGTCCACTATCCAAATGATGCCGAAACAGTTGATGGTTTGCTTAAAATTGCAGATCAAGCTATGTATCGTGTCAAGCATGAGGGCAGAAATCATTTTGGTTACTACACGCCTAGCCTTCAATATGACCTTATCAAACGGGTAGAAATATCTAATGCCTTGCGGGAGGCCGTTAGCCAACATCAACTCGAGCTTTATTATCAACCCATTGTCAGCCCAGGCAATCAAAGCGTACTTAAAGTTGAAGCTTTATTACGCTGGCATCACCCAACCCTAGGTGATATTAGCCCCACCAAATTTATCCCGATTGCTGAAGAAACCGGCTTTATTAATGAGATCGGCGACTGGGTGTTTGAAACGGCGACTGACCAAATTTGTGATTGGAAGCAGCGCTTAGGCAAAGATATTCAGATATCTATCAACAAATCACCTATTCAGATGTATGCACAAAAACATACTAAGCCTGCGTGGATTCAACGGTTAAAGGACAAAGGACTATCTGGCCACCATATTATTGTAGAGATCACCGAAGGATTGCTGTTAAACATGGATCAGGCGCTGATCAATATGTTTATCCAATACAAAGACGCAGGCATCGAGGTCGCGATAGATGATTTCGGCACTGGTTATTCCTCGCTTGCGTACCTTAACCGCCTAGATATCGATTATTTGAAGATAGATCAATCCTTTATTAATGAACTCGACTTGAATCAAAGTAGCCAGAATGCAGTTCCGGAAGCGATTATTGTTATGGCACACAAATTAGGACTTAAAGTCATTGCCGAAGGGGTGGAAACCAGCCAACAGATGGATATCTTGATGGCCATGGGGTGTAATTACATACAGGGATATTTACTCGCGAAACCTATGCCTGCCAAGGACTATGAACAACGTTTTTTATGCGCAGATGTTAAGAACTGAACTATAATCAAATAAATTATCTAATCGATATATTCCTCTCAAAAAAGAATAAATTTAAAAAAAGAACCGCTATTCAAATTGAAAGCAGTCTCCCTAGCCACACCTCACCTTCCTATGTCGAATCATCTTATCAAAGCCTCACACTAGCCAGCGGAGAATGGGTATTACGTGTATTTGTACCCTTAAAAATCAGTACTGGTTTAGACTCAATCACGGGCTATTTCGAAGGGGTCAGAGTCGTTCCGGAATGGCAGCAAAAACAAATTTTCTCCTCATCGTTAAACACCGCTTTAATGGTTTGCCTCGCTTCACTATTGTGCGGCTTAGCCATCTACCCTGTTGTCGTTTATCTGTCTAACGAAAACCAGAAAAAAGCTCGGGAGGTACTCGATTCACACCTTTCGATGATGGAAGCGCAAGGTCGCTCTATCGCCAAGCGGGACTCAGATACCGGCGTACATAATTACCGGGTTGCATGGATAGCCACACAAATTGCTGAAAGCATCGGTATTCCAAGAAACAACATGCAATCCTTGATTATAGGAAGCTTTTTGCATGATATTGGCAAGATTGGTATTCCAGACGCCATTCTCTTAAAACCTGGCAAACTAACTGATGACGAGATGGAGATCATGCGCACCCATGTTAGTCATGGGTGAACACATTTTAAAAAGAATCGGCTGGCTAGAATCTGCCAGTGAAATCGTCGCGAGCCATCATGAAAAATGGAATGGCTCGGGTTACCCAAGACAGCTTAAACAAGACAAGATACCTATTGCTGCTAGAATCTTTGCTGTTTTGCAGACGTCTTCGATGCTCTCTGTTCAAAGCGTCCTTACAAGGCCCCTATGAGCTTTGATAAAAGCATGGCAATTTTAAAGAATGATAGTGGGAGTCACTTTGATCCTCTAATCATAGGTACCTTTATTAAAATCTCGCCGCGCATCTACAAACGATTAGAGGATATTACAGAGGAGGATGCCCGCCTGCTGCTACAAGAAAGAGTCCATTTCTATTTTGATATTTAATGGTTGGTTAAAGACGCGCAAAGGCATCCAGTGCGAATTGCGCGCATAAAATATCATCTGTTTCTTTGCCACCCGCAACACCAATAGCACCGACAACAACGCCGTCAATAACAACCGGTTCTCCGCCACCAAACATGGCAACTTTCGGATGCTGAGCCAAACCGACCATGACTACCGGACGATCGACCAAACGATCTTTCCAATTGATGGTAGAAAGACCGAAGTTGACAGCGGTATACGCTTTTTTCTCGGCAAAATCTCTTGCTGGTAACGGTGCTCCAGGCATTCTTAACGCTACTAATAGGTTGCCTGAGGTATCCACCACAACGACATTCATCAACAGGTTCATCTCGACAGCTTTATCAATCGCTTTTTGCGCTAGAAACTGTGCAGCTTCAAGTGTCAGCGAAGCCGTAACTTTCGTTTTTTGCATCGTCATTTCTCGCTTATTGTCATCATTTTCTAATATCAAAACATTATCATAAACAAACACAAGGCTTTAATCAGCTAGACAAAGAGTAGATAATGAATTTGCTCGAAATTGACGTCATGCCATAAGCGTCAACTCAAAAGTCAAAGATCCACAACAACGAATATGATTCAAAATAAATGCACACATTTAGTGCATTTATTTTCACTACGGAGAGCAATATGAGTCGGATACACTTTATAGGTGGTGAAAAAGGTGGAGTTGGCAAGTCAATGACCGCTCGTTTATTGGCGCAATATTATATTGACCAAGAATTAGCATTTATAGGCTTTGATTCAGACCAATCACATGGAACCTTTTCTCGTTTTTATAATGAGTTTGCCTCCCCTGTAATTTTAAGTGAAGACGAAAGCCTAGATAGCATTCTTGAAACCGTCGAAAACCAACCTGAATCAGACATCATTGTCGATCTAGCTGCTCAGACATCTAAGCGCCTGAATGAATGGATAGACGAAGCCGATGTATTTGGCATTTTTGATGAGCTAGGGCACGAAGCTTACTTATGGCACGTGATGGATGATGGTGCCGATGCGGTAGGCCTTTTAGAGCAAAGCCTAGCTCGCTATTCACAACCGGAACTACAATTCGTCGTTGTGATGAACTACGGACGCGGCGAAAACTTTGATAAATTTAAAGAAACCTCTGCCTTTGAAAATGCCAAAACGCGCAATGCCTTCTTTTTTGAACTCGCAAAGCTGCAAACTAAACTGACCCAAAAAATCGATTTTAATAACTATAGTTTTTGGGCTGCGGCAAATAATCGTGCAGAAATGGGTATCGCTGAAAGGCAACGCGCGAAAGTTTGGTTGAAAAGAAATTATGATCAACTTGAGCAGCTGCTAAAAAGATAAGCACTTTATAAGCTTATATTGAAATCACAAAATAAATAATAACCCTATATTTGGCATATTAAATATGGGGTTATTCTATAAATTACTTAAATTTAATATTAAAAAAATAGCTGTTCTGCCGACAAGATACTAAACTGAATTTTATTCTCGATCGTATTAATCTAACTCTATTCTCTTTCGACAATACGTTGCCCAATTTATAAGGGATCATGTCTATGCTTATCAGGACTAGAACACTTCTCAGCGCTTCTGCTATCGGCGTTTTTGCATCCCTACTTACTGGTCTTATGATCGGCTACCTAGCCTCTGAACAAGCAGGTAGTGCAATAGAAAAGCAGGTGAGCAATCAACTTACGTCCCTTAGAGATGCAAAAAAGAATCAAATAGAAGACTACATCAAAAACATAGAGCTACAGGCTGTAGATCTTGCGCAAACGCCTTCAATCAAAACAGCACTTCCTATCTTTGAGCATGCTTATGATCTGTTTGCTGAGCAGACGACTCTACTAGAAAAAACTGATTATCATCAAGCCGCCCAGCGTTACTACCAAGATGCTTTCAACACCGAGTATCAAGTTAGAAACAACCAGCGTAACGCAGATATTGATCAAATCGTAAACCCATTATCAGACACCGCGTTACGCCTGCAAAACCGATTTATCTATGCCAACCCGAACGCACTTGGTAGTAAAGATCTATTAATCGATGCTAACGATGGAACCACTTATGCGCGAGCACATAACCAATTCCATCCAACTTTTCGACACTTTCAGCAAACATTCGGTTACTACGACCTATTTTTAGTCGATAACAGTGGCCGCGTTGTTTACTCCGTTTTTAAAGAGCCCGACTTCGCAACCTCTCTTGCTAATGGACCTTTTGCCAACTCAGGTCTTGCTGAGGCCTTCAAACAAAGCCGCCAGCTCAATGCGGGAGAGTTTTACATTGATGACTTTAAAAGTTACACGCCCTCTTACGAAGACCCCGCTGCATTTATAAGTACGCCTGTCTTCGATGGCGACAATCGTTTAGGAACCCTCATTTTCCAATTTCCTATCGATAAAATTAATCAAATAATGACTTTCAATAATGATTGGCAAAATCAAGGGATGGGGAGTACAGGGGAGACCTTTTTAGTCGGTAGAGATCATAAGTTACGCAGCCAGAGAAGGGGACTCGCCGAGCATCCTGAAGTCTTTCTTGAAGAGCTTAAGCGCTCCAATTTCAATGCAGAGATGATTGAGCAAATCGATAGTAAAAAAACCTCCATTGCTATCATGGAACTCAAATCCTCGACAATCGATAGGGCTTTAGAGGGGAACACTGGGGTCGAATTCGACCAAAACTACCGGAATCAGGAAACAATCATAGCGTTCACCCCGCTCAACATACCGGGTACAAATTGGGCGTTACTCGCTGAAATGGAGACTAATGAAGCATTTGCTAGCGAATGGGCACTCTTTGCTGATATTACGCTCTATGTCATTCTCGTAGTGTTTGTCATTTGTTTGTTAGCTGCACTCTTTGGTCTACAGTTGGCGAAGCAAATCACAGCCCCCCTGTTACTCGTCAAACAGACGTTATTATCACTAGCCTCTAATGATAGTCAGCAGGTTGAAATACCGGCTAGAAATGATGAAATCGGGGATATTTTCACAAGTTTGGGTGAACTAGTCGGTAAGCTTGAAAATGACGCGAAAGAGCAACGTGTGCTCGCCACTAACAATGGCCGTATTAAAGAGGCTCTAGATGTTTGTACCGCCAGTGTCTGTGTTGCAGACGCCAACCGTCAAATTATCTATTGCAACCAAGAGCTTGAAAAGCTTTTGGAAACCTCAAAAGACTCGATTAGAACTCTGCTTCCAAACTTTGATATCACCGCGATAAAGTCATTCACATTAGAAGACTTTATGTCCAATAGCCAAGAGATTAAAACCAAGCTCGCCCGCCTACAAAACCCGCTAGAAGAGCGAATGGTGATCGGCGACCACACGTTTGACTGCGTCACTATTCCGGTTAGAAGTGATGAACAATTAATCGGGTACGTTATGGAGTGGAAGGATATCACGCAAGAACTCGCTATTGAGGATGAAGTACAGCAACTGGTCAATCGCGCTTCAAGTGGAAACCTGAGTCAACGCTTAAGTACCACTGGAAAAACAGGCTTCTATGCACGCCTCGCTACCGAACTTAATAGTTTATTAAGTGTCACTGAAAGTGCGCTGAGTGACATCGCATTGTTACTGAGCAAACTGGCAGAGGGTGACCTGCGCACCTCTATCACACGAGAATATGAGGGAACATTTGGCACCATCTGTGTGGATGCAAACCAAACGATTCACAAATTGACTGACATTATTGGCAATATCGGCCGCACATCCGAGCAAGTTAGTACCGGAGCCAGAGAAATCGCTCAGGCGAATACCTCACTACAAGCGCGTACTGAAGAGCAAGCCGCATCGATAGAAGAAACCGCAGCGAGTATCAAACAATTAAGCGAAACGGTTGAGCAAACCACACAACAAACAAGTGAGGTCAACAGTGTCGTTATAGCTGCTTCGACACAAGCAGAAGCGGGTGAACGCTCGGTGAAAGATGTGGTTGAGTCGATGGAACAGATCAAAAAATCCAGTAATGAAATAGCCAACATTATCGGTGTGATTGATGAAATTGCGTTCCAAACAAATCTTCTCGCGCTTAACGCTGCGGTAGAAGCAGCAAGGGCGGGAGAAGAGGGTAGAGGCTTTGCAGTTGTGGCAGGCGAAGTCCGAATGCTCGCTCAACGCTCGGCAGCCGCCGCGGGTGATATCAAAAAGCTGATTCAAGACAGTATGCAAAAAGTGCAACTAGGGGTAGAGCGCGCCAATGTCTCTGGGGATGTTTTGCAAGAGCTTATCGTTGCAATGAAAGAGGTACGCGCGCTTGTCGATAAAGTGTCCGCTGCTTCAAAAGATCAGCATATGGGAATCCAACAAGTCAATATAGCGATCAGCAGCTTAGAAAACATGACCAACCAAAACGCGGCCATGGTAGAAGAACTATCCGCGACCACGGAAAATATGGCCGAGCAAGCCGCCGAAGGAAAACAAACTATCAGCTTCTTCAAAGTACGCTAATATTGATCGAATAGACCAATCATCACGTAATGATATCAACATTGAAAAGGAGAATAACAATGAAGCACCCTATAAAGTTCATCATTGCCATCATTAGCCTGTTGAGTCCATTACTGAGTCAGGCGGCTGGGCAAAATATCATCTACAGTTATCAAGACCAAAATTACGAAGGCTACTATACAAAGACGGCCGACAACGCGCCTTTTATTTTATTGATCCATGACTGGGATGGCCTCACTCAATATGAAGTACAACGCGCGGATATGTTAGCCGCTTTGGGTTACAACGTATTCGCATTGGATCTCTTTGGGCAAGGCATCCGTCCTACGAAAAATGAAGATAAAAAGCAGCATACTGGTGAGCTCTATAAAGATCGTGAAAAGATGCGCGGCATTATGCAAGCGGCTATAACAAAAGCGATTTCATTGGGTGCTAAACAAGAGAATGCCGTAGCTATGGGTTACTGCTTTGGCGGTGCAGCGGTGCTTGAGCTCGCACGCTCTGGAGCTGACTTCAAAGGTTTTGCAACCTTTCATGGTGGTTTAGGCACACCGCAAGGACAAACCTATAATGACACCAAAGGCCAAATTCTCATTCTTCATGGTGCTGCAGACAAAGCCATAACGATGGATCAATTTTCTGCTCTGGCCAATGAACTCGAAGGCGCCAACGTCTCTAATGAAATGATCAGCTACAGTGGTGCACCTCATGCTTTCACCGTTTTTGGAGCGCCCTCATACCGAGAAGATGCTGACAAAAAATCATGGCAACGCTTTACCGAGTTTGCTGCTGAGTTAACCCACTAAAGGGTCTGCTATTTCGCTTGGTAGCTGATTTTTAAACAGGTACACTGAGCTTTATATTCTATAGGTCTAGGTGATCATATCCTTAGACCTTTTTAATTTCTGGCAGATCAACATCGCTATGACGACACTTTCCGTTAGACAAGCAATTAATACTGACCTACTTAACTTGGTTGAACTCGAAGAGTCCTGCTTCAGTGGTGATCGTATTAGCAAGCGCCGCTTCCAGCACTGGTTAAAAGCGACCAACTGCGTTTTCCTTGTCGCTGAAGATGCTGATGGTCTACTAGGCTACGGACTCGTATTGTTATTAAAAGGCACCCGTTTAGCACGCCTCTATTCACTTGCCGTTGCTAATCGAGGCAGGAAGTTGGGCGTCGGTCGTACGCTACTCGAGCATTTAGAAACTGCAACAGAAGCACGCAAACGTCTCTATATGCGCCTTGAAGTGGCTAAAACAAATACAGCGGCCATTCATCTCTATGAAAAACTAGGTTATCGCGTTTTTGATGAATACAGCGATTACTATGAGGATCATACCGATGCACTTCGAATGCAAAAGCGTATTCGGAAGTTACCAACCCCCTTAGTTTATACCCAAACACCTTGGTATCAGCAAACCACGGAGTTTACCTGTGGCCCAGCCGCACTGATGATGGCGATGGCAAGCTTAGATGAAACTCAGCAACCTAGCCAAAATCAAGAGTTAGATATTTGGCGAGAAGCAACCACCATCTTTATGACTTCTGGTCATGGTGGTTGCCACCCAACCGGATTAGGACTGGCGGCACATCATCGCGGCTTTAATGCGAAGGTTTATATTAACACTCAAAAACCGCTGTTTCTTGAAGGGGTAAGAACCGAGAACAAGAAGCACATAATGGAAGTGGTTGATCGGCAGTTCCGAGATAAAGCACAAGCTGAAGGCGTTGATATCCATTATGAGGAGATCACTCAGATACAGATTCAAGACTGGTTAAACAAGGGCTGTGCCGTGCTAGTACTGATTAGTACCTATCGTATGGATGGAAAAAAGGCGCCTCATTGGGTAACTGTCACCGCAATGGATGAACTCTGCCTCTACGTACATGACCCTGATTTAGATAGCAAAGGGATGCAGACACCTTTAGATTGCCAACACATCCCTATCGCACGCGACAGCTTTGCTAAAATGTCGAGTTTTGGTGGTGAGCGCCTGCGCACTGCGGTCGTGATATCACGACCGGCCTCGCTGCTCTAAGCGATTGACGAACTCTGCCATAATCAGCATGTAGAGTTCGTTACCTAAGTAGAGATCTTCTACCTCGTAATCGATACTCGGATTATCATTCACCTCTATCACATAGACGTGTTTATCTTTCTGTTTAATATCAACACCATACAAGCCTCGGCCTATCATCGCACAGGCTTTTAATGCTGCATCAAGCACCACTTTTGGCACCTCAAAAGTCGGTAGCGTTTCAAAGCCACCAGAGGCATTGCCTTTGGCATTATGGTTGTAAATTTGCCAATGGTTTCGCGCCATATGATAACGACACGCGTAAATTGCACGCCCATTCAGCACCCCGATACGCCAATCAAAATCGGTAAAGAGATACTCCTGAACCAACACTAAGGCGGTATCTTTAAGCAGTTCTGCCAATTTATCTTGTAGCTCTTGGCGATCTTTAACCTTAAATACACCTTTAGAGAAAGCCCCCTCAGGCATCTTCAAAACAATCGGATAACTAAACTCTGACTCAATAAAATCGAGTTCAGCATCGCCACTTCCGATCACGACACGTGTTTTTGGTGACGGGACACCGTTGTAAGAAAATGCATCATGCAAGAACACTTTATTACAACAACGCAGAATTGAGGTAGAGTCATCAATAACCACCAGCCCTTCCTGTTCTGCTTTACGTGCAATACGGTAGGTAGGATGATCGATTGCTGTGGTTTCACGAATGAACAGGGCATCGTACTGACCAATCTGGCTCGCCTGATCAGCAGTAATCGTCTCGGCATTGATACCCACTTTCGCTGCCGCTTTAATAAAGCGTTTTATCGCTTCTTTATCGCTTGGCGGATACTTTTCTTCTGGATTGACTAATATAGCCATGTCCCAACGCTGCTGCTTTTGAGCAGATGCAGTCCGCCAAACGCGTTCGGTAAATACGCCTAAGCGTTTAACAAACTGCTCACGCTGATCGTTGTCCAAGGATGCAAAAGCCACGCGAGTGACCTGCAACATAATACCTTGATCATCAGAGGTCAGACGTAAACTAAGAATAGGCGACGCTTTTTTATCAAAGATCTGCTTGGCAAGCTTTTTCCAAGATTCATCGGCTGTCCAGCCAAAATAGACCATCAACTCCAAGGACTCACCTTTCACGATACTAGCCACCGTATCGGCAGGTAAGGTAATACGCACACCCGCAGCCGTGTGGTTTGACATATCTCTCAGGTCATTAATCGTTGCCACGTTGGGTAATACACGGTGCTGTCGAGCTTCTGCCAATAACGAACAGTAGTAACCCCGACTTAAATAATGCTCGGTATCACACAGGTTAATAATACGCGTTTTAGGCTCGTTTTTTTTCGGGTATTCCGCCAAATAACGTTCAAAAGAGATAACTGTGAGTGAATCAATCTCTAAACTTAAATCATTTTCATTGTCTACAACGACAATCGTTTTATACATGAGAATCAGTTCCTTTCTTTTTTACTGTCATCAAGCTCAGCGAGTGCTTTAAGTAGCTGCAAGAATGCGCTCACTGACTCAAGCGGTGCCGTTTCCGACAAGGTATGATAACCCGACGTTGGAATCTGCAGAGTCGTACCATCAACTAATCCGTTTGAAGCAGACACTATACGCCCCAACTCGGTCGAACCCAATGAACTCGGTTCTTCCCCTTTTGCGACGAGTTGTGCGTTAAGCTTCTCCACATATTCATCTTTGAGCTGATAAGTTAGCCCCTTCTCTTCACATAAAGACACTAACTTAGTGGTGAGCGCTTTATTAAACACCGCGTTTGCATCTTTATTACGTAACACTAATTGCTGCTGTTTAGCGGCTGCCAAGTCAGGATAAGGGCTGGTATCGACTACAATTAATTGGTTCGTTGATCCACCAAAGCGCCTAAACCATTCTAAAAGGTAGCGCCAACTTTTACCGGCTTCCTCTTGCGCTGTAAAAAATGCAGTACCTTCAAAGCCTAATTCGAATAGATAAACTAAAGCCGCTGCCGTAATCACATTATCCAGTTGGCCTATAATAGCCTCTTGAGTCAGCGTTAACTTATCCACAAAAGCAACGGGCGTTCCCGCTACTAAATGCTCAAGTCCTTCCAGCTCAAAAATTAAGTTATTACGAAACTCGCAGATATAAGCTCGATCTATCACACCACGCCCGCGATAAGCGCCAGACCAAGGCTCATAAGCAAACACAGACTCAGACTCAAAGCGGTTAACAATCTTTTTCATAAGCTGTTCGCTGACCGAGTTACCGAGTAAATCGGAGCGCGCACCCGCCACAAACGCCGCGTACTGAAACTCATTAGGGCCTGTGCAGATCAAACCATGTCTATCGATATGCGCTGAGAACATCAAACTATCAGGCTTTTTACCCTGTGCAACCAAGACCCCTTCATACCAGGTCACTTTAGCGCCCCGCTCCTCTAACTCTCGTTGTAACACACGAAAGAACGAGTGCTCTGCACTCACGACACTAGGACTGCGAATGAGTACAGCAAGAAGATCTAAGAATGCGCTAGGCAAACTGGTAAAACTATCTGCACGAAAGTCTTGGGTGGATTGGTTCATTAAGGGTTATTCCAATAGCGGTAATCAGCTTTAATTCATCGTTTTTCGATGGTCTTTAATGTCAATCATATAGATAGCAGAATCAAGTCTTTTAGAAAATAAACGAAGAGTGCTAGTATTCATGAACAATCATTCAAAATAATTTAAGCCCAGTGAGCTTAATATTGAGGAGGTCATATGCTACTAATCGGTGCTGCACCGTCGCCTTATGTCAGACGGATTCGGATTTTTCTTCATGGCCAGCCATTCAGTTTCATGGATTTGAACATTTACTCGCCGGAAGGCCGTGAAGAGCTTCGAAAATACACCCCTGCCATGAAAATCCCGGTACTCGTTGATGATGAAACAACGATCTTTGATTCGCGCGTCATTCAACGCTACGCGGCTGAAAAACTAAAGCTCGCGTCATTGAGCTGGCAGCAGGAAAACCTGCTTACCTTGATTGATGCTGTGAATGACTCGTATGTCACCTTAGCGCTATCTAAACGCTCTGGTATCGATATTGATGGCGACCTTCTTTATATGAACTTACAGAAGGAACGAATTGAACTGACAATGGGCTTATTGGAAGAAGCTGCATCAAAAGGCGACTTTTCAGAATGGGATTACCCAGCAATCTGCTTATTTAGCCTATTAGACTGGTTACTCTTTAGAGAGTTGGCGACTTTGGATAACTACCCGCATCTTGTGGCATTCCGCCAAGCCAACCTTGAACGTGAAGCGATTAAAGAGACCGATCCGCGCGTTGCGGTTTAAACTTCACTCAACATATATTGCGACATCTGGGTTTGATGATAAAAGGCTTCAAACTCGGATGCTGTCAGTGGCTTACTGAAATAGAAGCCTTGATACATTTGGCAGCCATGCGTTGAAAGGTACTGATATTGATCATCCCTTTCGACGCCTTCTGCAATCATCTCTAATGACAAGCTGCCCGCTAATCCTCGTGTCATATCATAGATAGCTTGATCATTGTTGTTCGAGGGTAAATCTTTAACAAAGGTTCGATCTAACTTTAAACGGTCAATCGGAAACATCTTCAAATAAGCCAGCGATGAATAACCAGTTCCAAAATCATCAATAGCTAATCTTACACCCAATTTTTTAAGTCGATTGAGGCAAGTAACGGTTACTTCCGGTGATTGCATCGCTGCCGACTCGGTAATCTCTAATTCAAGCATAGACGGGTTGATACCGGTCTGTTGCAACGTCTGCTGTACAACATCCACTATATGGTTGTCGTAAAGCTGTCGCGCGGATAGGTTGAGGGACATACGTATAGTAATTCCCTTCTGCGCCCAAGACTGCAAGGTCTTGCAGGCTTCTACGATAACCCAATTGCCGATCTCTATAATCTGACCACTCTCTTCAGCAAAGGGGATAAAACTGCTAGGGAGCATTAGGTTACCGTCGGGGCTTCTCCAGCGAATTAAGGCTTCCACACCATGGATCGTTTGACCATCCTCGCTTACCTGAGGCTGATAATAGAGTTCAAACTCTCGCTCTTTAATCGCTCTTAAAAGGTCGGACTCTAACTGGAAACGGCTACTCACTAGGTCATTCATACTTTCATTAAAGAAGTGTGCGCCCCCCCTTCCAACACTTTTACCATGATACATGGCAATTTCGGCACCTTTGAGTAGGTCTTCAGCTTGTTGAGCATCCTCTGGGAAAATAGCGATACCTATAGAACCAGAAACAGACAAATCGAGCTCACCTAAGGTCGAGGCTCTAGAAACCTCAGTGATTAATTGATCGGCAATTTTTTTGGCCTGATTTGGATTGCTAATATGTGGTAGCAAGATTACAAACTCATCCCCCCCTACACGGGCCTTGATATCCACTTCATTCAGCACGTTGACTATGCGTCGCGTCGCTAATTGCAGGAAAACGTCACCAATAGAGTGCCCCATGGTGTCATTCACTGACTTAAAGTTATCCAAATCCATATACAGAACTGCGAAACTTTGATAACCGTTGGCATGAGTCTGCACCTGGTTTTCTAAAGCATTCATCAAGGATTTACGATTCAACAAGCCTGTTAGGGGGTCATAGTAAGAGAGGTAGTCGAGTGACTTACGTGTATCTAGCAGGTTATTTATTGCATCAAAAGTCTGCTGCATCTCCGCACTGTTAGCCTGTCCCAGTCGTTCCTTGGGTTCTACACCATGCGACAGTGTCGACAGGTAGGCCGAAATCGACATCAACGGCTTATATAACGTACTGCGCACAGCAAAATAAAACAAAACAATCGTAAGGATACCGATAACAACAGCGATGATAGATACCCACCGCATACGCTCGGTGAAACGCTCGATCTCTGTACTAGATTGATTGGCGAGGTTAATTAAATTGGCCGAAATCAGATTAGATCGTTTTTCTAAATCACGCTTCACGTCAGACCATACTTGTGTCAACTCTTCTATTGATATCTTGTTCGAGGAGGAGCCAATAACATCAGGTACATTGGCGTAATTAGAAATTTCACTAAGCAGTTTAGTTACCTTACTAAATTCATCTTTTGCCTGAACGTCAGTATCAAATACAACACCGATGGATGGGTGATACCACAAAGCCTGCATCTCTGCCGCTATTGTTGACCTGCCTTTTGCACCAGAGGTGATGACTAATCGATCACCGAGTACCATAAAGCGCTCTAAATTCGAAAAGGATTGTAAGCTTTGAGTGATCTTTTCATGGTTACCTGCCACATCTTCTTTGACAACCCCTTTCAAAGAGTGCGACACCCATAACAAGAAGGCCAAACAGACAATAAGCATAAACAAAGCAGTGGCAATTGCACCACGTGATAACTGCTTTAACGATACCTGCTGAGCAACCTTTGGCTTCATAAGTGGCTACTTGATACTAAATGGAAAGTATTTGAGCATCATACTTTCATAGGAACCATCCTTGATTAAATCTGACAGCGCGAGATTAATGCTTTCCTGCAAGACTCGATCACCTTTTCTCAGAATCATATACACATCCCCGCCCAACCCATTTTCACTTAATGGAGCCCCTATGTAGTGAATCGATTGAGACTTATCACTTTTAAGTAACTCTAGCGCTTGCAATGTGGGCAGTAACGCAAGTTCGCATTGATTAGTTAACAACTTTTCAAGCTGTTCAAGTTGATTAGAAGAGTCTACTACCTGAATAGAGACGTCTTTCTGTAAATAACTCGATTGTACCGTCCCGGTTATGGCACAAACTGTCTTCGCCGAGGTATCAGCCCCCTTCCCCACATAGCTTGACGTAGAGCGCCAATAGGGAACAGTGAAATCTACTAGCGCTTCTCTTTCAGGTGTCTTTAGAAAATTACCCACGCCAATATCCGCATCCTGATTCTGCGTTCCACTTAAAATCTCTTTAAAAGGTTTAATAACAAAACGGCAGTCTCGATCAAGCCGATCGCACACGGCACGCATTACATCAACATTAAAACCCTTAAGTTCATTATGCTCATCAAGATAAGAGAAGGATTGCAAAGTACCTGAAATATAGACGTTAAGCGGCGCAGGGCTTGCACCTCTAATTTGCATGCCGACAAACAGCAAACAGAAAAGCGCTGCTTGAATGAGAACGATAAAGAGTTTCGATTTTGTCATACTACAAGTGGCAGACTGCATCCGACTTAAACAAGGTCAACCGTTGATTATCCACAAATTTGGTAAAACACCTAATAAAATAACAGCTTTATGTCTCTAAATAGATACAGATCAGTATTAACTTGTGAATGGCAGGAAAAAATTCTGTTTTTTCACCTATGGCTAGAATTCTAAATTCTGGCAGAGGTTAAAAATTAATCTATAGTCTATTCTTAATACATGTTTTATTGGCCTAGAAGGGACTATGCACTTAGAAGCATGAACAAAAATACCAATAGTCGCTTCGCATGGCTTTTAGTACTGCTGACAGTTCTTTTTGTCAGCTCCGCTAATGCTGCCCATGACATCCACTTAACGAATGAAGAACGCCAGTTCATTGCTGACCACCCTGTTATTACATTAGGCAGCGATCGTACGTGGGAACCCTATATCATCGTTAATCAAGCAGGCGAGATCTCTGGTTATGACTCAGAGATACTGGCACATATCAATGAAGTGACCGGTGCGAACTTTGTGATTAAAGTAGGCTCATGGTCTGATATGCAAGAGCAGGCCAAAACCCATGTAATCGACGGATTAACGACAGGCGCCGCTATTGAGAAACGAAAGAGTTATCTGAACTTCTCTGAACCCTACCTAACCTTACGTAAATCAGTCTTTGTATCCTTAGGCAACCATCTTAATATTCAGTCTCCTCAAGACCTTGCGGGAAAACGTATTGGTATTCAAAAAGGAAATCTAGCCGATCTAGAAACGGCAAAACAATTCCCCGACTCAGAAGTGGTTTACTTTGATACGGTAGAAGCCCTACTTAGCTCAATTTCAACAGGTAATGCTGATGCGATTTTCGGTAATGGTGCAACGCTCTATCTAGCAAACAAACTGGGGATGCCCTACCTTCAAGTCGGCTTTCACCTGCAACAGCAACTCGATCTGGTGTTCGGTGTTCGTAAGGATTGGCCGCTGGCCATATCAATACTCAATAAAGCACTCATATCTATTCCTACCCATGAAAAGATCAGAATCCAAACTAAGTGGTTTAGCTCAGTTCCCACTGACACAGACATTCCTCGCTTATCAGATCAAGAAAAGCGGTTAATTAAAAGTAAACAGAGTATCCGCTACTGCATTGATCCTAACTGGCTCCCATTCGAAGGGCTAGATAGTCAGGACAAACACACGGGGCTGACTGCTGATCTCATTAGAATCTTTAGCGAACGCTTGGGTGTAAATTTCATATTCCATGAAACCCAAACGTGGAGTGACACGTTAAAGGCCCTGCAAGACCGGCAGTGTGATCTTGTCACAGGTATCGAACCCACAACTGAACGGTCAGAGTATTTAAACTTCACACATACGGTGTATTCAACCCCATTAGTGTTAGCCACACGGCCAGATCAATTTTTTATAACTGACTTGCATGTTCTCAGTCGTGAGCCCATAGCCATGGTTAAAGGGACTGCCGGTATAAAGATGGTCAGAGAGCAGTACCCTAACCTTCGCATTATTGAAGTAGCTTCTATCAAAGAAGGGTTACAGCACCTCAGCGATAAAAAAGTATTTGGTTATATCGACTCACTTGAAGTCATTGCACATCATGTTACAGAACTAAACTATCTCAATATTAAAGTCTCCAGTACACTACCTCTTAAATACCATCTTGCATTTGGTATCCGATCTGACTGGCCAGAATGGGTCTCTGTTTTTGACAAGACCATTAAAACCATTAACGAAAAGCAATTTTCTGAAATTTACAATAGCTGGGTTGCCATCAAATTCCAGCAAGGATTTGATTACCGTTTCCTAACAATGATTCTAGCCATCGTTGGAATACTGGTCGCCTTTATTCTTTACCGTTATCGAGTCACCACTCGGTATAACCAAAAACTGTCACAGCTAAATCAAAAATTAGAACTACTGGCAACCACAGACCAACTGACACAAGTCCCTAACCGTTACCGACTCAATCTAGATATTCAGCGCACACTTATCTCGGCAAGACGATTTGAAGAAGATCTTTGCATGATACTTTTTGATATTGATCACTTTAAAGAGATTAATGACCATTATGGCCACCAAGTCGGCGATAAGGTACTCATAACAGTCAGCCAGACAATGCAGACTATGATCCGTGAAGTCGACATCTTAGGACGCTGGGGTGGTGAAGAATTTTTGCTTATTTGTCCAAAAACAGACTTATTAGGCGCTTGCAAACTCGCAAATAAAATTCGCACACAGATACAGTATTTGAAATTAGAAGAGGGGACTTCAGTCACACTGAGTGCCGGGGTCGCGCAGTTTGATCTAAAAGAAGATTTTGAACACTTATTAAAGCGCCTAGATGACGCGCTTTACTTCGCGAAAAATAGCGGTAGAAATCAGGTTATTGAAGCGAAAGGTAACAAAAAACCCCAGTAAATACTGGGGTCTTCAAATCGCGAAAACTTGGCTTATTTAGCTAGTTTTTGGATTTCAGCCATTGCATTTTGGCTAGCTTCAGTTGCTAAAGCAGTGAAAGCGTCGCCTTGAGCTTTTAAGATTTCAAACAATGCTTTGTTAGCATCAACGTTGAATTTAACGATATCTTCTGGAGTTTTGAGTTCTTTAGCTTTCTCAACTTCAGTTTTGAAGAAAGATGCTAGATCTTCACCAGATTTTTTCTGTAGTTCAACAGACTTGTTGATAGTAGAAGCTTGAAGAGTCATAAGAGTTTTCATTGCTTCTAGCGGCTTTTGGAAATCGATGTTGTTAGTCATTTTGTTTACTCCGATAATTTATGTTGCAGTGCACAATAACTCATATTCTAGAGATAATTTTCAAACTGTCAACAATTTATTTTGTGCAGTGCACAATTTTGTTTTAAATACTATCCCACACCTGTATGACAAGATTATGACCCTTTTGCAACTAGACTTAGCATCGGTATCCTATATATTAGAGCCTCTTAATTTTAAATAGGTGAGCCTTGTCACTATGCGTGCACTACTCCTGCTGTTAACACTCTTCACCACCTCAAGCTTTGCGGGAACAATTCATTTAGCCGTCTCATCGAATTTCGCTCAAGCGGCTCAGGAACTTGCTAACCAATATGCCAGCCTCTCTTCGGATGAGATCATTATCAGCAGTGCGTCATCGGGCAAACTGTTTATTCAGATACAACAAGGTGCGCCCTTCGATATCTTTCTTTCAGCAGACAAAGATAAGCCTAAAAGGCTTTATCAAGAGGGAATCGGTGTTCAACCTCCGGCAATCTATGCCATTGGCCGTTTAGTGCTCTGGAGCCGAGAGATAGATCTGTCACGCGGCGCCGAGAACCCTCTCAATATGACTCAGATAAAACGCCTCGCGATTGCTAACCCAACAACCGCCCCTTACGGTAAGGCCGCAAAAGAGGTGATAGACCGCCTAACCTTTCCACCAGTCACATGGACATTAATCCAAGGCGACAACATCGCACAGACCTATCAATTTGCCAGTACGGGCAATGTTGATGCCGCCTTTATTGCTGAATCGCAAGCAATCCGAGAAACCCAAGGGTATTTTTGGAATGTACCTCACAGCTTTCATTCACCTATTGAGCAAGGTGCCTTATTGCTTAGCACGGCAAACGACAATCCGGCAGCTCAAAACTTTTATAACTATCTATTTTCGAGTGAAGCTAAAGCCACACTTAAACAGTTCGGCTACGAATAACCTCTATGCTTGATGCCATCTTACTCACGCTACAGCTTGCAAGTATCACCACATTCATCCTGTTTATACTGGGTGTTCCTCTGGCGTGGTGGCTAGCCTGCTGTCATGGCGTGATGAAAGACCTGATCAACACCCTAGTGACAATGCCGTTAGTGCTACCACCTACGGTGCTAGGCTTCTATTTACTGATTGCGCTAGGCCCAGACAGTCCTTTAGGGGCAATACTCAGCGAGTTAAACGGGGGGCCTCTGACATTCACCTTTACAGGATTAGTCATCGGCTCCGTCATATTCTCACTGCCCTTTATGGTTCAACCTGTACGAGCCACCTTTGAAAGTTTGGGTCCACAGCCTTTAGAAGTGGCTGCCACATTAAGAGCCTCACCTTTGAACACCTTTTTCTCGGTTGTCATCCCGCTATCGCGTCACGGGCTGATCACGGGATCCATCATGACCTTTATCCACACCCTAGGTGAGTTTGGCGTGGTACTCATGATTGGCGGGAATATTCCTGGAGAAACCAAACTCGTTTCGATCGCCATCTACGATTATGTAGAGTCGCTTGAATGGGCAAAGGCACATCTTATTGCGGGTGGTATGTTATGTTTTTCATTCAGCCTAGTGATGCTGATGGCTTATCTCGAACGCCAAAATAAAGTACGCAACTTATCATGATGCAGATATCCATCAAGACGCCACTCGAACACTTCAACCTTGATGTTGATTTAACGCTACCTAGCAGGGGTATTAGTGTCTTATTTGGGCCTTCGGGCTGTGGTAAAACGACTATCTTGCGATGTATTGCAGGCTTACACAAAGCTCAAAACGCGCACATTGAGTTCGCCAAACAAGTTTGGCAATCTTCAGCCATATTTGAAAAGACGCATCGCCGTGAGATAGGTTATGTCTTTCAAGATCCCTGTTTGTTTCCCCACTTATCAGTTAAACAAAATCTTTGCTTCGGTCTGGAGCGGCAACCTATTCCTATCGAAAGCGCACCCATTCAATGGAATGAAATCGTTCAACTATTAGGCTTAACTCATCTACTATCACGTATGCCCAAACATCTGTCCGGCGGTGAAAAACAGCGCGTGGCGATTGGCAGAGCCTTGCTGACTCAGCCCAAAGTGCTACTGATGGATGAGCCTCTCTCAGCGCTCGATCAAAACTCCAAGTCAGATATCATTCCTTATATTGAAAACATCTCAAAGCGTTTAGCCATACCTATTATTTATGTAACCCATGCACAAACAGAAGTTGAAAGCCTAGCTGATTATATTGTGTTACTTGAAAAAGGGGCGGTCGTGGCGCAGGGGGGGATCAAAAGCATGATGCAAGACCTTTCCTCTCCCCTCTCGCATCTGAATGACGCTGGTGCGCTCGTGGATGCGCAGGTGGTTGATTATGACGAGGCTTATGACCTGACTGAGCTAAAAATTACGCCAAACCAATCATTATCAATCCCAGGTAAAATTGGGGATCTAAACAGTGTAAAGCGCATTAAAATCGCGGCGAACCATATCAGCCTATCCCGCACACTGGCTAATGACAGTACGATTATCAACCGCTTGCCTGCCACAATTATCGAAATTGACATTGAAAGCGTGTCTCAGTGCATTGTGCGCTTACGCTTAGATGAGCAAGTAGAACTCTTAGCTAGAATCACCTGCCGCTCCCGAGATCAACTAGCATTGACCCCCGGAGAGCAGATTTATGCGCAGATTAAAGGCGTTTCACTGGTAAAACGCTAGTTACCCTGTTTCTGTTTGCGGTACATCAAGACACCCGCTATTGCCACAGCGATACTCACCGTGACAACAATAATAGTGGCCAGCGCGTTGATTTGTGGGCTCACGCCTAAGCGCACACTGGAATAAACCACCATAGGTAGTGTCGTTGATCCAGGGCCCGATACGAAGCTTGCTACCACTAAATCATCCATCGATAGTGTAAATGCCAATAACCAGCCCGCCACTAACGCAGGCGTTATAAGCGGCAATGTAATGGCAAAGAAAACCGTTCTTGGTTTCGCACCGAGATCCATCGCCGCTTCTTCTAGAGACTGATCCATATGCGCCAACCGACTCTGCACAACCACGGTGACATAGGCCATCGAGAAGGTGATATGGGCAATCGTGATGGTCATTTGACCACGTCCCGCTGGCCAGCCGATCAGGTTTTCCATTGAGACAAAAAGTAAGAGCAGCGACAAACCGATGATCACTTCAGGCATAACTAAAGGCGCTGTAACTAACGTTTCTAAAGCACGTTTACCTCTAAAGCGCTTATAGCGAACAAGCGCCAATGAAGCCAACGTACCCAAAATAACCGCAAAGGTTGCGTTGGTTGCGGCAATTTTAATACTCAACCATGCAGCACCTAAGATTTGATCATTATGCATCAACTCTTGGTACCAATGCGTACTAAAGCCAGACCATACTGTTACCAGTCGGTTTTCGTTAAAGGAATAAACAATAAGGCTCAAAATAGGGCCATATAGGAAGGCATAACCAAACATCAGAATGGTCATTAACATAGGCATTCTGCGCCACATTACAACACCTCCTCAGCACGACGCTCGAAGTGGCGTAACAGCATAAAAGGAATAATCAGCGCGCATAACAAGATAGCGGCCAGTGCCGATGCGAGTGGCCAGTCTTTGTTGTTGAAGAACTCTGTCCACATTAACTTACCTATCATTAACGAGTCAGGGCCGCCTAACAGATCCGGAATAACAAATTCACCCATCACTGGAATAAATACCAACATCGCACCCGCTAATACACCCGGCATAGACAGCGGCCAAGTGATCTTCAAAAACTGCTTCCAAGGTGGACAACCTAGATCTGCGGCGGCTTCTAGCAAAGTATTATCTAAGCGGATCAAGGTCGCGTAGAGGGGCAGTACCATGAAAGGTAAGTAGCTATAGACTACGCCAATATAGACCGCTATCTGGGTATTCATAATCTCTAATGGCGTATCGATTAAACCCATGCTCATCAAGAGTTGATTCAATAACCCGTTATTTTTCAGAATACCAATCCATGCATAAACACGGATCAGAAACGAGGTCCAAAAAGGCAAAATGACCAACATTAATAAGGGTAGGCGCCAATGGTCTTCAGAGCGAGCAATCGCATAAGCCATCGGATATCCGAGCAATAAACACAACAGGGTAGAAACAGCGGCTACTTTGATCGAACCCCAAAGCGCTACCATGTACAGCGGATCTTCAAACAACAGCATATAGTTGCCAAAGTTCAGCTGAATCGTCATTACACCGTCAGTAAACTCACGTATCAGATCCAAGTAAGGCGGTTGCGCAAGCAACGCCTCAGATAGGCTTATTTTTAAAATGAATAAAAAAGGTAAAAAGAAAAATAAGCCCAACCAAAAAGTCGGCACCCCAATAATCAATGTACGACCGTTAAACACCTGTGCTAAACGTGATCTCATTCAGTTAACACCCCGCAGCCTTCCGGTTGCCAGCTTAGGCATACCTCCTGTTCCCATGTCAGTGGCTGCTCAGCGAGTGCTTGGACGTTAGACTGAGTAAACTGAACACGCTTTCCTGAAGGTAAATCCACGTGATAAATGGAAACGTCGCCAAGATAAGCAATCTCTTTGATCTTGCCACAGACTTCGTTGGGAGCGCCGGTTACCTCTGTGATTAATCGACATTTTTCCGGTCGTATCGCAACAGTCACTTCCATGCCTTTCACTAATGGCTGACTATGTCTTACTTGAAGAACGCCACCGGCTTCATCACTTTGTACAAAAACCTGGTCGCCTTTCTGCTCTGCTACATGGCCAGTGAATAGGTTAACCGTACCGATGAAGGAAGCGGCATAACGCGTAGAGGGGAATTCGTACATGCGACGAGGTGGATCAATCTGCTCGATACGGCCTTCATGCATCAGAGCAATACGTGATGACATCGTCATCGCTTCTTCTTGATCATGCGTCACGATAATAAAGGTCATACCCAGACGCTCTTGAATATTGACCAATTCAAACTGGGTTTTTTCTCGTAATTTTTTATCTAATGCACCTAAAGGTTCATCTAATAAAAGAATTTTAGGCTGTTTAGCTAAAGAACGAGCAAGGGCAACACGCTGACGTTGACCGCCTGATAGCTGGTGAGGTTTGCGTTTAGCAAAGGGTGAAATTTGCACCAACTCCATCATCTCTTGAACGCGCTCTTTCCGTGCAGCAGCAGGCATCCCTTCTTGCTTGAGTCCAAACGCAATATTATCTTCCACACTCATGTGCGGAAACAGTGCATAAGACTGGAACATCATATTGATTGGACGCTTGTAAGCCGGTGTGCTTGTAACATCCACACCATCGATCAAAATACGCCCAGCCGAAGGCTCTTCAAAACCTGCTAACATACGTAACAAGGTTGTTTTCCCACAGCCTGATGATCCCAACAGGGAGAAAAACTCACCTTGATGAATGCTTAAACTGATATCATCAACTGCGTAAACATCACCATACTTCTTAGTAACGTTTTCAAGACGAACGATCGGCTCATCTTCTGGCGCCTGCCAAGATTGTAATGGCGTATTTGAATGATTTTGCGACATGACTACCCTTAACTCTATTAAAAAAGCCCCCATTTTCAGGAGGCTTGTTCGATCTTACTGACCGGTTTTAACTCGTGTCCAGACTCGGGACACACTACGACGCTCCTTATCCGTTGGTGTTTTCAACGTCATAAAGTGCTCACGGGTTTCTGCTGGAGGGTAGATACCCGGGTCGTTACGAATCTCTTCGTCTACTAACTCAGTCGCCGCACTGTTAGCATTCGCATAAGCAACATAGTTAGTAATAGGCGCAATTACATCTGGTTTTAGCAAGAAGTTAATAAACTTATGTGCCGCAGATGGGTTTGGCGCATCCGCTGGAATAGCCATAACGTCCGTCCAGACAACCGCACCTTCACGCGGTACGAAGTAAGCCACTTCTACACCGTTGTTTGCTTCTGCTGCACGATCACGCGCTTGCAGAATATCACCGCTGTAGCCATGTGCCACACAGAGATCACCGTTGGCTAAATCGTTGATATATTGCGAGCTGTGGAAGTAACGAATAAATGGACGCGCTTTAGTTACGATATCTGCAGCCGCTTGCATACCTGCTTTAGAATAATCATTGATCGGCTTGCCTGAATAAGCTTGTGCGGCATTCAGTACTTCGGATGGATCATCCATCAAGCTCACACCACAAGCACTGAGTTTTTCTAGCGTTGCCGGATCGAATACTAATCCCCAAGTATCAAGTTTAAAGTCATCACCAAGAATCGCTTTAACTTTAGTTAAGTTTACGCCGATACCTGTGGTACCCCACATATAAGGAACAACATGGGCATTATCTGGATCGATATCGGATAGGGACTTCAAAATACCTGCATCAGCATTACCTAGGTTTGTTAGGGCTGCTTTATCAAGTTTTGCATATAGGTTTGCATTAATGTGACGATCAGCAAAGGGACGCGCTGTAGGGAAAATCAGATCATAGCCACTCTTACCTGCTAGCAACTTCGCTTCAAGTACTTCGTTTGAGTCATACACATCATAAAGTACTTTAATACCGGTTTCGTCTTGGAAACGCTGAACTGTATCTTCTGCTATATAGTCAGACCAGTTATAAACGTGTAGCTCTTCTTGGGCTAGTGCTTCAACAGCTCCCGCCATTAATACTACTGCAGCTAAACCTTTCAAACTTGTTGTCATTTTCTTCATAAAATACGTCCTCTTGGAGTCCAAGTAGTAGCATCCCTTATGGATTAATCGCCACCCCAATACCCTGCCTATTTTTAAGAATAAGATAACTAAAATATGAACATTTCAGCATAAAAAAGCTATCACTTTTTTCCTAAAAGTCTATTTTTTAAATACCTAAGTAGTACTTACCAAGTAAACTAAGTACTCAACTTTAGCATAAAACGGGGTCAGTCATGCGTATTCTGCTCTTATCTGCTTATGATGCAGATAGCCACCGCTATTGGCGACAAGGGTTAGTAGAGAATTTCCCTGAACATGACTGGACTGTGCTCACGTTACCTGCGCGTTATTTCTCATGGCGCGTACGCGGTAACAGTTTATCGTGGGCATTTGGAGAACATGCGACACAGCTAGAGCAGCCCTATGATTTAATCATCGCGACCTCCATGACGGACTTGAGCGCGCTGCGAGGTTTGAAACCCGCTTTAACAAATATTCCAACACTGCTCTATTTCCATGAGAATCAATTTGCATACCCCTTATCAGGAAATGAGCACAACAGCGTTGAACCGCAAATATTGAATCTTTACTCTGCGTTAGCCGCCGATCACATCGTCTTTAATACTGTTTTTAACCGGAAAACATTCTTAGCGGGGGCAGAGCAGTTACTCAAAAAACTGCCCGACTTTGTCCCTCCGGGGTTGATCAATCAACTCACCGCCCGCTCAACCATTTTACCAGTTCCCCTGCATGAGCATTGCTACCAAGCACACACCACACTCTCAGATAGTACTTTGCAGGTTGTTTGGAATCACCGCTGGGAGTTTGATAAAGGTCCTGATTTACTCTACCGATGCATAGAGCAATGCGTGATGAGAGAACTCGATATGACCTTTCATATCGTGGGTCAGCAGTTCCGAAAAATACCTAACGAATTTAAACAGATAGCATCAGAATTTGGGCCATACCTTGGCAATTTTGGTTACCTAGAGTCGACTGCTGAGTATCGGTCACTCTTAGCTAAAGCTGATATCGCCCTCTCCACTGCATTACACGATTATCAAGGGGTAGCCGTCTTGGAAGCCGTTGCCGCTGGAGCAATACCCCTAGTACCTAACCGGCTAGCTTATCCCTACCTGTTTGCCGCAGACTACCTTTACTCCACAGACAGTGACGAAACAGACAGCTTAGTAGACAAACTCACGGCTTTTAGTGCCCAAAAAGCTCATGATCAACTGCCTAAAGCCCCCTCCGTTGAATCCTTGAGCTGGGCTCATCAAAAACCCTTTTATCAACAAGCGATGGAACAGACAATCCAAGCTTTTGGGGCTTAACACTTGCACTCAGATAAAATATCGCCTATTAATTAGTGATAACTAATATAATAAGGTTTTATTTATGCATCACTCTTCATTAAGAGGAGCCTGTGTCGGCTTCCTCGCTGGACTTGTTTTAACAACGCAATGGGTCAATGCCGAGACGATTGTCGCTGATCGCTATCCTGAATCGCTTCTTTATGATCACCCAACGCTGGTCGCTGATAATGTCTACTCAGCTATTGGCCAAACCCAATATTACAGCTACGAAAACGCGGGCCATAACAACAACCTATCTTTTGTGATTGGTGACGAGGCCGTGTTAGTGGTTAACGGCAGCGCCTCTTACCTACTCGCCAAGGCTCTACACGATGAAATCAAAAAACTCACCGATAAACCGGTGAAATATGTCGTCGATGAAAACGGCCAATCTCATGCGTCTCTTGGTAACAACTATTGGAAAGAGCAGGGAGCAACCCTGATTGCGCATGTTGACGCCCAGCATGAGATAGAAACCCGAGGGGCAAGTGGTTTAGCAAGCCTGCAAAAGATTCTTAAAGAGCGCTCGGATGGTTCTGAAATCATTCCCATCGACCAAACATTTACTGACAAATTGGAGTTAGACCTAGGCGGCTTGCACGCGCAACTTATCCATTTTGGTCCTGCCCACTCCCCCGGCGATATCTCTGTTTATATACCCGAACGCAATGTGCTTATTGCGGGTGATATAGCCTTTCACGTTCGCCTATTACCGATTTTTCCAGATACCAATACTGCCGCTTGGTTAGAGACGTGGAAAAACACGTTTGCTGCATTTGCCAAAGATAAGATCATCATTCCTGGCCATGGTGGACCAACAGACTTTGCTACCGTGGATCAGTGGACGCGCGGATATTTAGAGTACATTCGCGGTAAAGTTCGTGAACTTTTGGATGAAGGTGGCACATTAGATGATGCCTATCAAATTGATCAGAGCCCATACGCGCATCTGGCAACGTTTGATGAATTAGCAGCAAAGAATGCCGGTAGGGTATTTGAAGCGATGGAGTTTGAGTAACAGTAGATCACAATGTGGATCTCCCTATCAGCTTAAGGAGACCCACATTGACCACATTATTTAAGTAGTGATCCCAAGATGCCGCGCACGAGGCTTTTGCTCACGCTGCGACCGACACTGCTGCCAATACTGCGCACCACACTTTTCAGTAAAGCTTCAGTGATCGACTGGCGCCCACTGCCTCGCGAACTACTTCTCGCCTCTGCCGCTTCCTCTTTAGCGCGAGCTTTTTCTTCTGCTTCACGCTGAGCCTGAGCCTCTTCCTCTTGCTTTGCCGTTTGAGTCCGCTCAGTCAGAATCTCATGTGCAGAACGAGGGTCAAACTCCTCAGCATAGCGGCGGTTCAAGTAACTCGCGCTAATCATCTCTGATCTTTCTTGATCTGTCGCGGGGCCAATGCGAGACGCGGGTGGACGAACCAAGGTGCGTTCCACAACCGTCGGCACACCGCCTTTCTGTAAGACCGACACTAACGCTTCACCCACTCCCATATTGGTGATCACTTCGGCGGTGTCTAAGTTTGGATTCGCTCTAAAGGTTTGAGCAGCCACCCGTACCGATTTTTGATCTTTAGGGGTAAAAGCGCGCAATGCATGCTGCACACGATTACCAAGCTGACCTAACACATTCTCAGGTAGGTCACTTGGGCTTTGGGTAATAAAATAAACACCGACCCCTTTTGAGCGGATCAGACGCACAACCTGCTCAACTTTCTCAATCAAGACTTTAGAGGCATTATTAAATAGCAGGTGCGCTTCATCGAAAAAGAACACCATTTTGGGCTGTTCAGGATCACCGACTTCGGGCAGGTTCTCAAATAGCTCCGAAAGCAGCCACAGGAGGAAGGTTGAATAGACCCGTGGGCTTAAGATCAATTTATCAGCGGCTAGCACGTTGATCATGCCCCGACCATCGCGGCTCACTTGCATGAGATCTTGTAGTTGCAGCGCAGGCTCACCAAAAAACTTATCACCGCCTTCACGCTCTAACATCAACAATCGGCGTTGAATCGCATTCACTGACGCTTTTGATACTGACAGGCTCGAACTGATCTCAGCCCCCTGCTCAGCAATAAAAGATAAGGTGGTATTCAGGTCATCTAGATCGACTAACAATAACCCTTCGTTATCTGCAAACTCAAAAATCAGCGTCAGGATGCTTTCTTGTGTTTCATTCAAATCGAGTAAGCGAGATAAAAGCTGAGGGCCCATTTCGGAAATAGTTGAACGGATCGGGGTTCCCTGCTCACCAAAGACATCCCAAAACTCAACAGGATAGCCCCGTTGAACATAGTTTTCGATCTGGATTTTCTGGATGCGTTCATCTACTTTTGGATGGGGTTTACCTGATTGACACAGGCCTGAAAGATCACCTTTCACATCGGCCATAAACACCGGCACACCTAAGTCTGAAAAACCTTCAGCTAAACACTGCAGTGTGACTGTTTTACCAGTCCCTGTTGCTCCCGCAATAAGGCCATGACGGTTAGCGTATCGCGGATCAAGAAACACCTTCCCGCTCTCACAGCCACCAATCAGAATACCTGTTTCCATCGTTCCACACTCCTCGCACTTAGCGTTTAATCTCGCTCCCAATGTAACCACTGGTTGGGTTTATCACACCTTAACCCGACCTTAGATCACAGACAATAGCGAGCCTCACTAAGCGCGAAGATGATGGATCAGGCAGCGTCTAACATCCCCTGCTTGATAATGAAGTCGATGATCTCAGGCAGGCCTTTACCCACTTTCAAATTGGTAAAGACGTAAGGCGAGGTTGGACGCATACGTTTCGTATCTTGATCCATCACGTTCAGATCCGCCCCCACATAAGGCGCGAGATCGATTTTATTGATCACCAAAAGATCCGAGCGCGTAATCCCTGGGCCGCCTTTACGCGGAATTTTCTCCCCTTCAGCCACATCAATGACATAGATGGTTAAATCCGCCAACTCTGGGCTAAACGTAGCGCTCAGGTTATCTCCACCACTTTCGACAAAAACTAAATCTAAGTTTTTATGGCGCTTAGCCAGCTCTTCTACAGCGGCCAAGTTCATCGACGCATCTTCACGAATCGCGGTATGCGGGCAGCCACCCGTCTCTACACCGATGATTCGATCAGCCGCCAATGCTTCTGCACGTGTGAGGATTTTGGCATCTTCTTGGGTATAGATATCATTGGTCACGACTGCAATTTGGTAATCATCCCGCATCGCTTTACAGAGTGCTTCAAGCAGCGCCGTTTTACCCGAGCCCACCGGCCCACCCACACCAATACGTAAAGGTGATTTATAGTCGCTCATCTCTTTATCCTTATTAAACTCGTTCGCCATTACGAACGAAATAGTCGTGTATATTGTGTTTCGTGGCGGCTGCTAGCGATTGCCATAGCAGGGGTTGAACTCCCCACATCGTTATCGTCAATATTTTGTGCAGCCGCGACTGCATCCGGGATTTTTTCACTCAATCTGAGCAACAACTGCTGGCCAGACGTCTGCCCAAGCGGCACTAACTTCACTCCAGCCATTACCATATTTTCCAACCAACTCCACGCATAACCGGCACACGCCGACGCTTCATCTATCTCAAATTGATGTGCGGCCAAAGCAAAGCCCGCTACCTGTGTGGTGCGGATCGATGCTTCATACTCAGGTAGCAGCGGGATCCCCAAATTTGGCAGTAGCATCGAGAGTGCTAAACCACGCTGCCGCTCCTCTTTGCGTAGCTCGGAAGTTTCACGACAGGCGATTAAATAGGCGTTCCATTTTTCAAAGCGAGCCGCATCTTGCGCGGCCAACGCTGTCATTAAGCGCACTAATATAGGCAACTCCAAGGTACTGACACTCTGCGCTAGCACACCACTAAGCCATGCTTCTAAATCCGCTTCTGTTCTCACCCAACCCGCTTCAATCGCCCACTCCAAACCTTGAGAATAGGTAAAACCGCCCACCGGGAGTGAAGGACTGATCAGCTGATAAAGTCGCAGATCGGCTAACATCACTCGCCCTTATTTTTACCGCGCACTTTACGCAGCAATGACGGGCCGTAAGCGAGTAGACCTAACAAAGCCACAACCGGCAGCAGATGTTCTGGTGCGGCCAACTGATGCGCGATGGTCGCTTGAATACTGCTCACCGTTTCGCTGCTATGAGCCATAGCAAAAGGCGCAAACAGAACGGATGAAAATAGAGTCACATTAGATATTTGATTGATTCTCATTGTTTATCTCCCATTTTTTAATGTTCATGATGATGCGCATGGTGATGTCCACCCGTTGCATCACTCTGATAAGCGCCGGCTTCCGGCTCAAAAGGTGCGCTTTCCGCTGTTACTTCAACACCTAAGCCTCGCACCATGTCATCCAAGACATGATCATGCTGATAACGTACAAAACCCTCGGCAACCTGCAACGGCACATGACGATTCCCTAAATGATAGGCAATCCGCGTTAGTAGCAAGGCATCCTGACAATAAACGGTTGATACCGACTCATGCGCAGCACGAATCTGCACCACCACACCCTCATCATTACTGAGCAGATCACCGCCACGCAGCACCAGCCCACGGGGTAAAAATAGACCGGCATCACGGCCATCATCCAGCTCAATCCGCAGGCGGCTTTTAATGCGTTTATCAATCGGCAAACTGACCGTCGCCTCATAGGGTTGAGTTTCATCCAACCGCTTGGTTAACTGAATCATTTTCACCTCAGAATAAAAAATAACGTTGTGCCATCGGCAAGACTTCAGCGGGTTCACAGGTCAATAAAACCCCGTCAGCCTTAACCTCGTAGGTTTGTGAGTCCACACTAATATCGGGCTGATAACTATTGTGGATCATGTCGGCTTTGGTCAGATTGCGGCAGCCTTTCACCTCTCCAATCAGGCTTTTCAGGCCAAGTGTTTTATCCACTCCGTCAGCAATCGCGGCTTGTGACAAAAACAGCATAGAGGTTGCATGGCAGGCACCCCCCATCGCCCCGAACATAGGACGATAATGAACCGGTTGCGGCGTCGGGATAGAGGCATTTGGATCGCCCATGGGCGCCGCTGCGATCATGCCACCCTTGAGAATGGCGCTTGGTTTAACACCAAAAAAAGCCGGTTTCCACAGCACCAAATCTGCCAACTTTCCCACTTCGACCGAACCCACTTCATGAGCGATACCATGAGTAATCGCAGGGTTAATCGTATATTTCGCCACATAGCGTTTAAGACGCAGGTTATCGTTATCCGGCGAATCGCCCTCTAACGTGCCACGCTGCACCTTCATTTTGTGCGCTGTTTGCCAAGTGCGAGTGACCACTTCTCCGACACGTCCCATCGCCTGAGAGTCTGATGCGATCATCGAGAAAGCCCCTAAATCATGCAGAATATCTTCAGCGGCGATGGTTTCTCGGCGGATACGCGACTCAGCAAAGGCCACATCCTCAGCAATACTCGGGTCTAGATGATGACACACCATCAACATATCTAAATGTTCATCAACAGTATTGATCGTATAAGGGCGCGTCGGGTTTGTAGATGAAGGCAATACATTTGGGAAACCGGCCGCTTTAATAATATCAGGCGCGTGTCCACCACCCGCTCCTTCCGTATGGTAGGTGTGGATAACACGATCACCAATCGCCGCTAACGTGTCTTCCACAAAGCCTGACTCATTTAACGTATCGGTATGGATCGCCACCTGAATATCCATCTCATCGGCGACCGATAAACAGCAATCAATCGACGCAGGCGTTGTGCCCCAATCTTCATGAAGTTTCAGCCCCATCACACCCGCAGCGACCTGCTCACGCAACGCTTCAGGCTGGCTGCTATTACCTTTACCTAAAAAGCCAATATTCATCGGTAAGTTATCAACAGCCTGCAACATTCGATGAATATTCCACGGCCCGGGTGTGCAGGTGGTTGCGTTGGTGCCGGTCGCAGGGCCTGTGCCGCCGCCAATCATCGTAGTGACACCCGACATCAAGGCATCTTCAATCTGCTGCGGACAGATAAAGTGGATATGAGCATCTACGCCCCCAGCGGTAATGATCGAACCTTCACCGGCCAGCACCTCTGTACCGGGGCCGATCACAATATCAACATGAGATTGCACATCAGGATTGCCCGCTTTACCGATCGCAATGATCCGTCCCGCTTTAATACCAATATCCGCTTTAACAATGCCCCAATGGTCAAGGATAACCGCATTCGTAATGACTAGATCAGCCGTTTCAGCGCTTAAACACTGCCCCTGCCCCTGCCCGTCACGAATGACTTTACCACCACCAAACTTAACCTCATCACCGTAAGTCGTATAATCTTTTTCAACCTCTAGCCAGAGTTCTGTATCCGCTAAACGCAGACGATCACCGGTCGTCGGCCCAAACATCTCGGCATATGCACGTCGTGAAATTGTTGCCATGTTCCGCTCCTATAGATCGCCCATAATTTTGCCCTGAAAACCAAACACCCGTCTGGCACCGCTATACGCCACCAGCTCAACCGTGCGCGACTGACCCGGCTCGAAACGCACTGCAGTCCCTGCGGGTATATTCAATCGGAAGCCTCGGGTTTTCTCGCGCTCAAACTTAAGTGCGTTATTCGCTTCGTAAAAATGGTAATGGGAACCAATCTGAATGGGTCTATCACCCGTATTCGCCACCTGCACAGTGCAGGTTTGACGGCCGACATTTAATTCGATTTCACCCTGCTGGGTTTTCATTTCGCCCGGTATCATTGCTCTCTCCTTCGCTACACGATGGGGTCATGCACGGTGACTAACTTAGTACCGTCAGGAAAAGTGGCTTCTACCTGCACTTCGGGGATCATCTCAGCTACGCCATCCATCACATCTTCCAATGACAAGAGCGTACGGCCAAAATCCATTAACTCTGCAACCGTGCGCCCATCACGCGCGCCCTCCAAAATAGCTGCACTGATATAGGCCACTGATTCCGGATAATTTAATTTCAGACCACGAGCTTTGCGCCGTTCAGCGAGTAAAGCCGCTGTAAATAACAATAACTTGTCTTTTTCGCGTGGCGTAAGTTCCATCGTATTCTGAGCCTCCAAAACGCATATCTATTTAGTAACTCATAACCGATTGCAAAGAGCGTACCAGACCCTAAGAACAGCCCCATACACGACCTTCTCGCAGGCTGGACAAAACAGAGAACACCGTTAGCCCAGCTATTCACGCACCAAAATCAACCACTTAAATAAAGCACGCACCAAGGCATTCCCCAAAACAGTGCATCTAGGGTTATCCCGAACAGGAAAAAACAATGCCTCGTTTTCTGGCGGTACGGAACTTGCTATACGATACTGAAAACTAACGACTAAAGAACAAGAAAACACGGATGTGCTATTAGGAGTACCCACTATGTTTAAATACAGCCAAGAAGCACCTCCTATTATTCTAGATATAGAAGCGACGGGCCTTTCCGACGCTAGTTACCCAATTGAAGTCGGTTTTTATTGCTCAGACACCAAACGCTATAGCGCCCTAATTCGCCCCGCAGATAAATGGACACACTGGTCGGAAGAAGCTGAAGCGCTGCACCAAATAAAACACAGTGACCTGATTAACATCGGAAAATGCCCAAGAACGGTTGCTCACGAACTCAATAAGCAATTAGAAGGCCGCACTGTCTATAGCGATGCATGGGCCGTTGATTCCACTTGGTTGCGAAAACTCTACTACCAAGCAGCACTCGAACCCAGCTTTAGACTCTCATCCCTCGAACTGATCATGACCGAAGCCATGATCAACATCTGGGATAAAACCAAACGACAAATCATCAAAGAACTTGGCCTAACCCGACATCGCGCCTCCAGCGACGCCAAGATTATCCAAAACACTTGGAAAAGAACTTTCATACTCAGCCAAGGCGCTATCAGTTTAAAGATCTAAACACCTAGAGTTTAAGGAAACTCTGAAGAGCTAAAGAAAACCTTAAGAACTGAGGAAACCCTGAAGAGCTGAAGAAAACCTTAAGATCTGAGGAAACTCTGAAGAACTGAAGAAAACCTGAAGAGCTGAGAAAACCCTGCTGAATTGTGGGAGCCCTGAATAATTGTGGGAGCCCCGCCCTCGGGGCGAAACACCTCTAATATCGACTCCAACTAATCTTACTAATGTGGCTACCCACCACCTGAATTTTCCAGTTCATCTCATCATAACGATAAAACCACGTCTCAACCGTCCCCCAAGAGAGACAAACCCCTTTCTTTTCTGACAAACACACATTCACCACACGCTTATATTTTGGCTCCCCCAAGCTCATCAGCAACACATCCACTGAATCCCCCTCATTGATCAAAATACGCCCACCATCAGCACGTAACGAACCTGCACTCACCCCCAGCGATAACATCATTAACAATAAAAATATCCAATTTTTCATCTATCAATCCTTTGTTTTTAATTAATGAACAATCTACACATCAACCTTGAGAAGCCGCAACCCGTAAGACCTGCGCCCACGCAGGGAAGAATGTCTAAGCTGCCTGTGCGGCAGTGAACCTATGCGCCCATTATGGGGATTTGATCCCTATTTTCTAAGCTGCCTGTGCGGCAGTGAACAAA
>DAIRSP010000010.1:0-35888 GCA_036804365.1 Neptunomonas sp.
TAGAAACCGCTTCATCAGGTGTGCCTTCTTTTACGAATACACCGAAGAATGGTCGCCATGTTAGGTATGCAGAGAAACCTGGTAACTCATCAACGATTGGCGTTGTGTTGGGCAGCAATTCGTTTTCGACAGTATCGACAAGACCGATAACTTTCATACGACCTGCTTTAACATGCTCGATAGCCGCACCCAATACAGCAGGCATAACATCGATAGCATTACCTTGAAGAGCTGTTAGCGCCGGGCCATCACCATCGTAAGGAACGTTAGTCAGGTCAAGTTTTACTTGAGAATCAAGCATCGCTAGTACGATAGACGTTAAACCACCAGGGCCAGTAGAACCCACTTTAACTTCACCTGGATGCGCTTCAGCGTATGCAACGAATTCGCTCATGGTGTTGTATGGGGCGTCATTACGAGCTACGAAAATTGGGATACCACGTGCCAGAATGTTTACTGGAACCATGTCGCCGTAGTCAACATCTGAAAGACCTAACACTTTATACATCTGTGGGTTTTCTGCACCCATCAGTAGTGTGTAGCCATCAGCATCTTGTGCGTTAACGAATTTAGTAGCGATTGCGCCTACGCCACCCGTTTTGTTGGTCATGATGACATCTTGACCCAGCGCTTTTTCAGCATGCGGAGTCACCGAACGCATAACCGTATCGGTAGAGCCGCCTGCGCCCCACTGGATAATGCCTTGGATAGATTTTTCTGGGTATTCAGCTAATGCTGACGTTGCAAATGCGACTGCTGCGATAGCGGTGATGAGTTGCTTTTTCATTGGATAGTGCTCCTGCTCTTTTTTTATTATCAAGCTTTCAAAGTAAGCTCGTGTGATTCAGTTAAATAAACATACTGTATTTATATACGTAGTACAATATTCATTTCGTGCTATTTATTCAATTAGATTTCATCAATCATAAAATCTACTAAAATTTCTGCTTCAGCGTTGAACATTCCTGCACCCACCATGGTTTTGCAACCAAGTTCACGTGCTCTATTAACCATAGGTGATATTTCAGGCTTGGTAATGGCATCTGCTACAAATTGCGATTTATTAAGCCGAGAGACATCAACGGGGTAGGGGTCGCCTTCTTTCATTCCTACTGGCGTGACGTTGGCAATCAGGTCGAAAGTCTCTGGGTTTGTAGAGCCGATGCCTACTTTTCCAGGAAACTTCTCATCTAGACGGGCAATCAGGCTGTCACGTCGAGTGGTATCTACATCGTGAATGGCTAAAAACGAAGCATCCCGTTGTAAAATCTCAAAGGCGACTGCTGAACCCGCACCTCCTGCACCAATCAGTAGTGCCCGTTTGCCTTCGGGCGTAAAGCCCTCTTTGGCAATGCCATCTAAATAGCCAATACCGTCGACGTTGTCCCCGTAAAGAGAGCCGTCTGCGAGTTTACGAATGATATTCACCGAACCGACAAAGCGTGCACGGTCTGATGCGTTATCACAGTAATCAAGGCAAGGGATCTTGTGTGGGATAGTGACCACAATGCCGCCCACGTTTTGCGTCGCTTTCAATACGGACATCGTTGCGCTCAGATTATTGGGCGCTACGTGCATTGGAGGGACAATTGCGTTCTGACCTTTGCGCTCCAAAATGGCGGTTAAGAATTCGGGTGAGCGTACCTGAGCGATAGGATCACCGATAATAGGAAATAAACGGGTTTCACCACTGAGTTTCATCATCTTTATATCTTCTGTTGTGCGCGTTGCGTTGCATGATTTGCTGCTAGATAACCAAAAACGATGCCTGGACCAATAGTGATGCCGGGGCCAGGATAAGTTCCTCCCATAATGGAGTTTAGGTCATTACCGCATGCATAAAGCCCTTGAATGCTGGAACCATCGGCTCTTATCAGTTGAGCATTGGGGTCAGCCATCAGTCCTTTAGCTGTGCCGATATCCGCTGGATATAAACGAACCGCATAGAAGGGTGCAGTGGTTATCGCCCCAATGGTTGGGTTCGGTTTATGTTCGGGGTCACCATTGGCACGCTGATAGAGGGTAGATCCTCGGTTAAACTGCTCATCAACGCCCGTAATTGCAGCACGATTTATCTGCTCAATACTGTCAGCTAAGTTCTGAGCATCGACACCAAGCTTTTGAGCTAACTCGGTTACCGATTTACCTTCGATTAAATAACCATCTTTAAGATAGGGACGTAAATCATCACCACCTAAACGGACAATGCCTAAGCCGTACTTCGTAATCGCTTTAGCATCGGTAACGATGTAGCAGGGATTAGCGGTTGTGTTCTGTTCTAGCATCGATTTACCAAATCGATGATAAGACTCACTCTCGTTGACAAAGCGCTTGCCTTGCTGATCTACACACACGGTACCCGGTTTGCTTCGATCAAACACAAAGTGAGGAAATACAGCGGTTGATCCATCGGGACGTTTTCTTAATGAAACGGGTGCCCAAAAAGCAGCTTGGTCTTCTTTGTCACCATAATAGGCACCAAGCGTCTCAACTAAGGAGTGCATTGCGCCAAAATGACCGGGTGCCGCTGGGCTATAATCAGGGGTGCCATCAGGATAAAAGGCTTTACGCTTTTTAGCGTCTCTGCCAAATCCGCCGGAGGCTAAAATAACCCCGCCTTTGATCAGAACCCGTTTTCGACTGTTGCCCTGTTTTAGTACGAGAGTTGAAGATCCATCCTCATGATGATCAAGGGATAGAGTGTCCGTATTTACGCTAAGGTGAACCCCAAGTTTAATCACAGACGACAACATGCGGGCTATCAAAGCGTGTCCCATCACGCTACGTGCAGTGCTGCCGTGGAATACACGGTCGTAAGCGTAGCGCATGACTAACTTAACTGTGTATAGGAAAGATTTCGGCGATTGGAAGCGGTTTAGCAGGTGTCCAATATCTTCACGATTGATCATCATGCCACCCAAAACAGTAAATTCTGGGATAGGTGGGCGCAGCAGTTTGAGATGCTTACCTAAATGCCGGGTGGTATAGGGTAAAGGCTCTAAAGCGCGACTATTCGTGGTGGCGTTTGGTAGATCAGCTAAATAGTCAGGGTGATAAGCACAGGCTCTAAAACCAACATCGGTATTGTCTACCAAGGTGTGAATAGCCTCGGGTCCCGCTTTTAAAAAGGCTTCACGCATTGCTTTAGGTGCGTGATCGCCTACGGATAGATCTAGAAAGTTGGCGACTTTTTCAAAGCTATCTTCTGTAGATGTGTCTTTTGCATATCGTGTTAATGGAACCCATGTTGTACCACCCGACAGTGCAGTCGTGCCGCCTACATATTCTGTACTTTCAATCAGAAGTACCTTAGCGCCTTTCAATGCAGCAAACAGTGCGGCAGCCATGCCCGCAGCGCCAGTACCCATGACAGCAACATCGTATGATGCGTCATCGCTGATGCTTGAAAGATAAGTGTAAGGGGAGATTGACATCGTTTTTCTGACCTCAATTCCTCCGTCAACGGAGGGTGTTTGTTGTTATATGGCCTAAGAATCACATATTTGTGAAACTGATTCAAGTTATAAAATAGTTTCCAGTGTTATATTTGTTTGCTATATTGAATGGACGTTACTTAGAATTAGCCCTCTAAATAAACGTTAAATAAAGATAGGGGCGCTAGTCATGAGCAGTGCATTAAAGAAAGCATTATCTGTTCTGGAGTTGTTGGTTAATCACCCGTTTGGTTGCCCGGTCAGTGAAATTGCCAGCACATTGAATATGCCAGTAAGCGGTGTACATCGTTTACTTAAAGAGTTAGAGCAAATTGGCTATGTCAGGCAAACCCGTGATATGGGCGATTACAAACTGACGATTAAATTGGCTTCGTTGGGATTGTCCTATTTAGGCCAGACGGGCATCAGCGACGTTAGTCAGCCGATATTGGATGCGTTAGCTAAACAGAGTCGAGAGTTGGTTCGTCTATCGTTAGTCGACAGTGGTTCGTTAGTTTGGGTAGGTGTCGCGCAAGGAGCAACGGGCGGATTGCGCTACGACCCGGGTAGTGAGCAAGGACAAATAGTACATCTTGCGTCATCCGCTGGTGGTCAAGCATGGCTTGCTGAGATGAGCGATGAGGATGCTGTAGAAGCAGTGATGAAGCAAGGGTTGGTAAAAAGCAGCCAACCAGGCTGTGGTGCGCCAAGTACGGTGGTGGAGTTAATCAGTGTACTTAAAGATGTCCGTGAACGCGGTTACAGCATGAATTCGGATAGCTATTTAGCCGGTATGGCTGCAATGGCTAGAGTGGTTAGACAGCCGGTAACGGGTGTGCCGATTGGCGTCGTGAGTATCGCGGGACCTTCGGTTCGGTTTACACCAGAAGTCATGGTGTCAATGGCACCGTTATTGATGGAAGCAGCCGAAGAGCTAGGCGAAGCAAGCCGAGCCTCTTTGTATTTTTCAAAGCAATATGATTCTCATATAACTAGGGTAACTTAATGAGTGAAGCGCAATCATCGAAAAGTGATGTCAAAGAAACCTACGATTTTATCGTTGTGGGTTCGGGAGCCGCAGGACTAGCTGCCGCTGTAACCGCGTCACATAAAGGTCTTAAGACACTTGTACTGGAAAAAGAGTCGGTTATTGGTGGTACAAGTGCTTGGTCTGGTGGATGGTTGTGGATTCCGCTTAATCCCTTGGCTCGTAGAGCGGGAATCGAAGAGGATATCGCTGCGCCATTACAGTATTTAGCGTCTCTTTTTGGTAAGCCCGTGGATGATCCGAGGATTCATCGTTTTTTGAAAACGGGACCAGAAATGGTTTCCTTCTTCGAAGAAAATACCGCACTTAAGTTTTTCGATGGCAATAAAATGCCTGACTTTCATGAGATAGAAGGCCATGCAGTCGGAGGCCGCTCCGTGTCCGCAGCCCCTTATGATGCCCGTGACCTAGGGGAGTGGGCCTATAAAATGCGTTTGCCTCTTAATGTTATCTCTCTTTATGGTATGGGTATTGCCGGCGGACAAGATATTAAGCATTTCTTTAATGCGTGCCGCTCTATACCTTCAGCGCTTTATGCTTCAAAGCGAGTGTTAAAGCACATTCGTGATCTGTTGTTTCATCGTCGAGGAATGCAGCTAGTTAACGGCAATGCGCTGGTTGCACGCTTGTTACGATCAGCGTTAGACAACAAAGTGAGCATCAATACTGATGCTAAGGTTCTCTCCTTACTGAAAGAGGAGGGTCGAGTCATCGGTGTGGAAGCTATTATCGATGGTAAACGCTGCAAATTACTCTCGAATAATGGCGTGGTTTTATCGACGGGCGGGTTTCCACATGATGAAGCTCGACGCGAGCAACTTTTTGGATCTCGCTTCGGTAAACAACATTACTCTGCTGCCCCTAAGAGCAATACCGGTGATGGACTGCGTATCGCAGAGGCCGTGGGTGTTAAAGTTGTCGATAACTTGTCTAATCCTGGAGCTTGGTCTCCTGTGTCTTTGGTGCCTCAAGCCAATAATGAGTTTGCACATTTCCCTCATTTAGTCGAGCGTGCCAAGCCCGGCATTATAGCGGTGCTTCCAAATGGTAAGCGCTTTGTAAATGAGGCTGAGTCATATCATGACTTTATGAAACAGTTATTTGCAGCTACGCCTGAAGGGCAGGAGCCTTTCTGTTGGCTGATCTGTGACCATAAAGCACAACGTCGCTGGGGTCTTGGATGGTCACGACCTTTCCCTTTCCCAATAGCACCTTACCTCAGCAATGGCTATTTAAAGAAAGGCACTACATTGCAGGAACTTGCTAAAGCCTGTGATCTACCGGCAGCGGCTTTAACTGAAACACTCACACAGTTTAATGCCTATGCGGATCAAGGAGCCGATCCTGAATTTAAGCGAGGAGAGTCACCTTACAATCGAGTACAAGGTGATCCCGATCACAAGCCGAATAGTTCATTAGCTTCTCTCAGAAAAGCGCCCTTCTATGCGGTCAAAATAGTTGCGGGCAGCTTAGGTACTTTTTCAGGCATTCCTACCGATGAGTTTGCTCGGGCATTGAATAGCCAGGGCGAAATAATTTCGGGGCTTTACGCTGTCGGCAATGACATGTCGAGCATTTTTGAAGGGCATTATCCTAGCGGTGGTATCACCTTGGGGCCGGGAATGACCTTTGGTTACATCGCAGCGAACAAAGCTGCAGAACATTCTTAGTGGCAACCTGCTTGCACTGATTTATAAGACGAAGGAAATAAAAAATGAAATATTATGAACTTGCCACATTAAGCACCGTTATTTTTGGTGCAGGAAAGGCCGCACCCGGCATTCAAAAGTTTCTAGCTGAGCCAGAAGCTAAGGGGAAATTACTAGGCGCATGGTATTCAGATATCGGCCAATTAAACGAAGTGTATCTGCTGCGCGGTTTTGATAATTATGAGGATCTTTTAGCTGAACGTAATCGTGTCCGTTTGTCAGATGATCCCTTTTATTGCAGTGAGTTTTTGCTTAATTTAGAGATGGATAGCTATATTCCATTAGACTTTATGCCGCCAGTTGAGCCAGGCGAGTTTGGTCCAGTTTACGAAATACGTACCTACCATACAAAACTCAACGGATTGGCGCCAACGATTGAAAAATGGCGTGAAGCCGTTCCTGCGCGCACCGAAATGTCCAAGCTGACGATGGCGATGTATTCGATCGATGGTGGTCCTCGCTTCACCCAAATCTGGCCATACAGTTCTGCCAATGAGCGCGCTGAAGTGCGTGCTAAATCCGTTGCTGAAGGTGTTTGGCCACCGAAGGGCGGCCCAGACTGGTTAGATGCCAACATGAAATCAACCTTGGCAATGCCTTTGCCGTTTTCACCACTGAAGTAAGTCGAGGTGTGACATGGGATACCGTTTTTCGCTGGCTTACTTAACTGTTTTTGACGCAACACCGCCGGAAGCCATTAAAATAGCTGCGCAATGCGGTTATACCCATGTTGGAGTGCGGTTGTTACCCGCCTCGACGGAGGGGCCATTCCCATTGCTATCGGACAATGCGCTCTTAGCAGAAACAAAGGCTGTGATGGCTGATACAGGGGTGAAGGTTGCTGATATAGAAATTATCCGTATTGGTGAACACTTCAATCCGGCGGCCACCGAAGCGTTTCTTGCCCGCGGGGCTGAGTTAGGTGCGAGTAATATATTAGTGGCAGGGGATGATGAGGATTATCACCGTTGTACTGACAACTATGCGAAGTTTTGTCAGCTAGCCGCTCAATATGGGATGACCGCCGATCTCGAATTTATGCCTTGGACGAAAGTACCTGATTTGACAGCGGCAAAACAGATTGTGGAGCAGGCGAATCAGCCCAATGCAGGCATCTTGATTGATGCCTTACATTTCGATCGTTCCTCGACCACCTTAGAACAGATCGCCACATTGGATCCTTCATTGATCCATTACGTGCAATTTTGTGATGGCCTCAAAGAGTATGATCCAGCCCATGAGCAATTGATTGCCATAGCGCGTGGCCAACGGTTAAATCCAGGTGAGGGTGGGATAGATCTAAAAGGCTTGCTGAATGTTATTCCAAAGGACACTGTTCTCAGTTTGGAGATACCTCATTTAGAGCGCGCCCGGATTTTTACGCCGCTAGAACGAGCGCGTGCTGCCATGGATGCAATCAAATTATTGATTGAAGAGGCAGCGATATAAGATTTAACTACTTGTTTGCGAGTAGTTATTTGATAAGTACAAGTAACACTTTGTTTTTGTACTTATTGTTTTTTGCTTTAGTAGTAGAATGCACTCTTTTTAAGGCGTGGGATCCACGCCTCTTTTCTTATTATTCTGAACAATGGTCTGTGGATCGGCTTGCCCTTCCAATAGCTCGATTCTTCAATCGCATGTGAGAGTGTTGATATGCCAGTCGAATTTGGTTTTCTAAATGCGTTAGAAGTGACTGGGCCTATATTTATTATTATCTTCATAGGCTTTGCCGTAGTGCGATTCGGCTTTTTTCCGCGAGAAGGTATCAGCATATTAGGTAAGTTCGTCATCAACTTTGCCTTGCCCTCTTTATTGTTTAAAGCGATCGCGAGTCGTTCCATCAGTGATATCTTCAATCCAGAATACTTATTGGCTTACGGTCTCGGTTCGTTGGTCGCATTTTCGAGTGCATTATTTATCGGTATGAAGCTGCGCAAGATGGCTCTGACTAAAAGTACCGTATTGGCGTTGGGTAGCAGTGTTTCAAATAGTGGCTTTGTAGGTTACCCCATCGTGACTCAAATCTTGGGGCCTGTTGCACTAGTGCCTTTTGCTTTAACGCTGATTATTGAAAATGTGGTGATGCTACCGCTCGCCCTTTCTTTGGCGGATAGTGGCTGTGCTCGACAAAAAAGCTTCTTTAGTACATTAGGTGAAACCTTAGCGCGGTTAGCAAAAAATCCCTTAATTATTAGTATCAGCTTGGGCTTAATGGTTTCCGCACTCGAAGTTAATATCCCTGTAGTGGCCAACAAGGTGATCGATCTATTCGCCTTATCAGCAGGCTCAATATCCTTGTTTGTGATCGGGGGCACCTTAGTGGGTATAAAACTCCGAGGTATGGCGTTTAATGTTGCGCAAACGGTTGGATTAAAGCTGCTGTGGCATCCAATGGCCGTGATCATTTGTATATTGCTGTTGCCTGATTTTGATCCGCATTTTCAAATGGCCGCTGTCATTTTAGCGTCTATGCCCATGATGGGTATTTTTCCAATTTTGGGGCTTAAGTACCAAATGGAAACAACCTGTGCAGCTGCCTTGCTGGTGGCGACAATCGTGTCTTTTTTAACTTTTAGTGTATTTATGTGGTCTTTTGGCTACTATTCGCTTTTTACTCAATGATCTTTTTTGTTCGGCAAAATTTAGGCAGATGGTAGGCCATTAAGCCTAAAGTGATGCCCCAAAATGCACTGCCGATGCTGCCAAGAGACACTCCCGAAGCGGTCACCATAAAGGTGATTAAGCTCGCTTCACGTTCTTTGTCATTATTTAAGGCTGCCGAAAGTGCGTTACCTAGGGTACCCAATAAAGCGAGTCCGGCAATGGCGGCGACTAAAACTTGAGGGAATGCCGCAAATAAACTGGTAATGGTTGCCGCAAATAGACCCATGAGAAGGTAAAAAATACCCGCCCATAAAGTTGCTAGATAACGTTTTTTGGGATCGGGATCCGCTTCTTGACCCATGCAAATAGCGGCTGTAATCGCTGCCAAATTAAAGGAAAATCCGCCTAGCGGCGCGAGCAACATACCGGTTAAACCTGTCCAGGTCATCACCGGTGACGTAGGCATATTGTAGTGGTTGGCTCGCATTACGGCGAAACCCGGCATCATTTGCGAGGTCATGGTGACAATAAAAAAAGGGATGCCCACACTCAATAAAGATGACAGTTGGAACTCGGGTGTCGTCCATATAGGGGTCGCTAGCGTGAAAGTCACGGCTTCTAAATGCATTAACTCTTGGCTGTAAGCAAGCAGTAAACCAACGATGAGCGTCATTGGAATAGCCGCACGAGGCCAGTGAAGTTTGATCAGGAGATAGCTGAGTAACATCCCTAGGATCAACAGCCAATCCACACCTAAAGCTTTAAATAGGCCTAAGCCGAAAGGTAGCAATACACCAGCTAGCATCGCAGCGGAAAGTGACTGCGGGATATGTCGGATAAGTTTGTCAAACCAACCGGTTAGACCACATATAAATATTAATGAAGAGCTGAAAATAAAAATTCCAATCGCTTCTGCCATCGGTATACCTGATAAGCCGGTAATCAGTAACGCAGCCCCCGGCGTTGACCAAGCAGTTAAAACGGGAGATTTATAGCGAAGAGAAAGCCCGATACTGGTTAGTCCTAAGCCAATACCCAATGCCCATAACCATGAACTGATCTCCTCTGTGCTGGCTCCGGCAGCCGCAGCGGCTTGGAAGATAATGACAGCAGAACTGGTATACCCTACTAACACCGCAACAAAACCTGCGGTAAAACAAGACATATTAAAAAGTGACTTTAATGAACGCAGTAAAGATAACATGCTGTGATCTTTCGCCTAATAGAGTATGTTAAGATTGTGCGTTATAGCGCACGATAAGTTTAGCGATGGTAGCATTGTGCGTTATAGCGCACAAACTGTTTTTCAGATAAAGGTAAATATGCAAAGTCTAAATCAGCAGGTATCTCAGGCTGTAAAAGCGATACGCCAAGAGCAGGGTTGGAGTCTAGATCGTGCAGCTAAAGAAACCGGTGTGAGTAAGGCGATGTTGGGTCAGATTGAACGAGGTGAGTCTAGTCCAACCATTGCGACCTTATGGAAGATAGCCACGGGCTTTCAGACCTCCCTGAGTCGATTATTAGATAGCGAAACGTATGATTTTAAGGGTGTACAGTTACGTTCTGCGGATAAGTTGAGACATCAGCCGACCACAGACTCAATGCTGGTGGCTTCTTTATTTCCTTATGATGATCGATTTAAGTTTGAGCTGCTAGAGTTAACTCTGCCAGCGGGGTATGAGCGTTATTCTCAGCCACACTTGCCAGGTGTTGTTGAACATGTAACCGTACAGTCTGGTCAGATAGAGCTATATATTGAAGATCGATGGCAGTCCTTTAGCACCGGAGATGCTATTCGCTTCGCGGCTGATCAAGCGCATGGTTATCGAAACCTAACAGAGCGGCCAACTGTTATTCATAACATTATTTATTATTTAACACCGCCCTAAGTATGCTTTGGCATACTTGATGGCAGAGAGAGATATTTTAAGCTTGTTTTAATACAGGCGATTTAAGATCCGCTTTTTCAAATGAGAGACAACAAAATGGAACAGGGTATTGAACCCTTAATGGACTCAGATAGACATGCCGCCGCAACAAAGTCGACTTGGGTTAGTGTATTGGTCAATACCCTGCTGAGTATTGGGCAAGTAGTGACAGGTTGGTTAACAGGATCCTTTGGTTTGATTGCGGATGGTATACACACCTTATCCGATCTGGTTGCCGACTTTGTAGTACTGATAGCGACAAGCCATAGTAAAAAAGGCGCCGATGAAGATCACCATTATGGCCATGCACGCTATGAAAATGCGGCCTCTCTGTTTCTTGGTGTACTGCTGCTTTGGGTCGCAGGATTTATGATTTGGTCTGCAGTACAGAAGTTACATGATTGGGAAAACCTGCCAGATGTTAAGTTGGCCGCCTTATGGGTGGCATTAATTGCATTAGCCTGCAAAGAGTTACTGTTTCGTTATATGTTAGCGGTGGCTCATAAAATTGGGTCTAGCATGTTAATTGCTAATGCTTGGCATGCTCGCTCGGATGCACTCTCTTCATTAGTTGTGGCTATCGGTATCGGCGGCAATCTGCTTGGTTACCCACTACTGGATCCATTAGCCGCGTTGTTGGTCGGTGGCATGGTGGGCAAAATGGGGTGGGAATTTGCGCTCAATGCGTTCCATGATCTTACCGATCGTGCTTTACCAGCTGAAGAGTTAGATGAAATTGCGAATATATTGTTATCAACGCCAGGTGTTTTAGGTATCCATGATTTGCGTGCCCGGAAAATGGGTGATTTCGCTGTAGTGGATGTGCATTTAGAAGTACAGGGTACGATTAGCGTTCAAGAAGGACATGATATTGGCGTAGAAGCGCGTCGCCGAGCTATGGCCTGTGATAACGTTCAAAACGTCATGATCCACCTAGATCCTGCTTAACAGAGTCGCTGTTATGTCGGGTGGCCTTCACTCTGATCATTTTAGGTGTACTGCCGGTTAGCCGTTTCACAAAGCGAGTAAAGTAAGCGGGGTCATTAAATCCCAATTGGTATGCTATCTCATTGATGCTCTGCACTGTGTAGATAAGGTTGCGTTTCGCTTCGAGCAAAACGCGGTCGTGAATAATCTGTAGCGCATTTTTTCCCACAACAGACTGGCACAATTGATTTAAATAGGGTGCCGTTATCCCCATCTCATTAGCATAGCTTTCAACCGATCTTTGTTGATGAAAGTCCAAATCAACTTTCTCAACAAAGGCTTTGAAATGTTTAGCGGCTCGAGATTGCTTAAGTTTTGGATTTAAGCTTTTGCTTTCATAGCGCTCAAGCCAAATGCATAGGAGCTGAGTAATAGACTTCAGAGCGATTGAGCGACTCTCTTGGGGTGATGCTTGATATTCTTGAAGCAGAAGATTGAGTAGTTGATCTAGTGCGGGTTGTTCTGTCTCAAAATGGATTAAGGTTGTATTTTTCAGAACAAGGGTCTCTTTCCCCATGTTTGTCTGCAACTCATTGATTAGCGGTGATGCAATAGAAAGTACAATTCCACAAACGTCCTGTGACCATAGGAAATCGTGCACGCTCATCTCTGAAATAACAATCAACATGGGGGCTTTTACCTGCAGCGACTCCCCATCGATATTAGCTTCACCACTGCCCTCTTTAAGATAGAAGAGCTGAGTCAAACCGTGGTGCCTGTGTGGTTTGATCTTAAATTGATGTTGCTTACTACGTAAAATGAGCGCTTCACAATGCAAAAGGTCAGGCGTATCGGGGATATCCTGCTCACCATATCGCTTAATCGTAGGAATGTTATGAGAATTATGCATCTTGTATGTATTTTTTGTTTTATCTTCGAAAAGTACCTTTTTTTATTGGTTTTGTCACTTAATAAATAAATGTATTTATTTGAAAATAGGTTCTTCACTGATGCACGACATCCTGCGGTTTTATCACCGCTAACGAATAAAAATAGGAAGGATCACCATGGTGTGGCAAAAGCATGATTATGATGAAATTCCCGGAACTTATGTGTTTGATGGCAAACGCTCGAATTCTGGGTATGCGCTAAATAAGATGGCGTTTTCTTTTAACCGTAAAGAAAACCGAGATGAATTTGCAGCAGATATGGATGCCTACTGTCGCAAATATGGACTGTCTGATGAACAGCGTGAAGCTGTTTTAGCCGGTGATTTTCTAAAATTGATGCACCTTGGTGGCAATGTCTACTACCTAGCTAAGATTGCCGTATTTCATGGGCTTAATGTGCAAGATGCAGGCGCAGCCTTCCATGGAATTACAGCAGATGAGTTTCGCGCAATGCTGCAAGAAAATGCAGCAGGTTTTGAAAATAAATTAGATCAAGAAGGAGGGTTCTGGCGTGGCTAAAATTATCGGTGGTATTACAACATCTCATATTCCTGCTATCGGTAATGCGATGAACCAAAAGCTAGAGCAGGATCCTTATTGGAAGCGCTTTTTTGATGGTTATGAGCCCGTTAAAGCTTGGTTAGAGAAAGAAAAGCCTGATCTAGCGATCGTTGTCTATAACGATCATGGTCTGAACTTCTTTTTGAATCAGGTTCCCACTTTTGCAATGGGGTGTGCTGATGTATACCACAATGCCGATGAGGGGTGGGGCATTCCTGAAATGCCATCTTTTAAAGGCGATGCAGCGTTTTCTTGGCATGTTGCTGAGAGTCTTATTAATCAAGATTTTGATATGGCTACCTGCCAAGAGATGTTGGTAGATCATGGCTTTACTGTTCCAATGGCATTGATGTGGCGTCACCTACCTGAGTGGCCTGTTAAAACTATGCCATTGGCGGTAAATACAGTGCAGCATCCACTAACGAGCGCACGTCGTTGTTATGCACTCGGTAAGGCATTGCGCAAAGCCATTGACTCTTATCCAGAAGATATGAAAGTAGTCATTATTGGCACAGGTGGATTGTCTCACCAGTTACAAGGTGAGCGCTCAGGGCTAATTGATGTAGATTTTGATCTTCAATGCATGGAAAAGATTATTGATGATCCAGAATGGATGACTCAATTAACGAATACCGAAATTATGGAAAAAGCGGGTACTGAAGGTATCGAAGTCATTATGTGGTTAGTGATGCGTGGTGCTTTGTCCGAAAAAGTTAATGTATTGCATAAACATTATCATGCACCTATTTCCAATACAGGTGCGGGTGTGTTGTTGCTAACTGACGCTGAGTAGTCTTCATCTTGGTGGATTGGCCTCTGATTAGAGGCCTTTTTTTTGGGAAAAAAAGGGTCCCCAAAGGAACCCTGAAAAGTGTTATAGCCGTGCAGCTATAAACAGACCCAACTTAACAGAATGAAATGTTCATTGTAAAAACCACAATAGGCTACTGAGCGAAATAAATGCGAGGCAGGTCGTGATCATCAAGGCGCTCGCACAAAGGCGGCTTTGGCCGTAAATGCCACCGATAATAGGAAAAATGCTCAGCATCGGCGTTGCTGCGATAATGATAGCTGCCTTAGCAAGATCGCTACTCATGTCAGGGAAAAATTGGAGTAGGCCAATAATCATTAATGGATGGATGATGAGTTTACCAAAGGCGATGAAGGCGATAGAGCGCTTATCACCTTTGATTGTGGTGCCGACTAATGAGCCGCCGATCACAATCAAAGCCACCGCAGCGGATCCACCCGCTAAAATATCAAAACTCTTGGCAAATGTGCTGGGTAACTTTAACTCTAACAGTGATGCCACTATTCCAGAGATAACGGACAAAATAATGGGGTTCGTAAATATGCGCTTGATCAAAGGCGCAAATGAGAGCGTACCCCCTGTATTCTTACTTGCGATAGCGAACTCAAGAATTATCAACGCAGTCGGCATGAGAATGATATTTTCAACTAATACCGCCATGGCGAACGCTTCAGTGGGTGGCGTCGCAAAGGCTTGCAGGAGTAAAGGGTAGCCAATAAACACACTGTTTGGCATAGAAACACCTAATGCTTTAATGCCCGCCAGTGTTAGGCTTTCTTTAAAGAGAAAAAGCCCTACTGTTAAACCAACCAGCAGGGTTAAAAAGGAACCAATACCATAAACGGCTAAAAAATCGACCTGAGCGAGTTTGCTAACTTCCATCTGAGAAAGTTTGGTAAAAACCAATGCGGGTAGGGCGAGATAAAGCACAAAACGGCTTAAGCCGAACAGCGAGTCTTTCGGAATAATTTCAAAGCGTACCGCTAAATAGCCTATCAATATCAGCAAGAAAATCGGTGATGTAATACTAAAAATTGCATTCATATAAATAGGATATCTGTCAGAGGTGTCTCGGATAAAAAACCGCCGTCAGGATCACTTCGGGCGGTTTGCGGAGTCGTTTAGTTATTTTCTAATAACATGGTGCCAGCACCGGTATTGGAGATTGGAATATGATAGTTGCGGTGCAATTCGGTTACTTGACCGCTGAGTACACCGCGCATACCCATCCACATATTTAGTTCAGGGCCCTGTGCTCCTGCTTGCTCAACGAGATCGCGAACACTGTATTGGAACAGCTCTTCAGGCTCATTAACGATTTTATCCATGCACATCAGATCAAATGGCTTATTGATAAAGCCCGCACGTTGTCCATCGAGCTGATGAGATAAACCACCGGTGCCGAATACCACAACATTTAGATCTTTATCGAAAGATTCGATAGCTTTGGCAATCGAGCGACCTAAGTTGAAGCAACGCTTGAGAGATGGCATCGGATGCTGTTCGCAATTAATGCACACAGGAATAACCTTCACATGGCCATAAGTATTGCCCGGCCACATCAGTTGCAAGGGTACCGTTAGGCCATGATCCACCTTCATCTCTTGGCAGATAGTAATATCAAACTCATCTTCAACAAGCGTATTACAGATATGCCAAGAAAGTTCTGTTTCTCCAGTGACTGGCGGAATAGTCGCGATGCCCCAGCCTTCGTCTGCGCTGATGTACTGTGGAGCAACACCGATAGAAAAGGTTGGTTTTTTATCTAAGAAAAATTCCAATCCATGGTCGTTGTAGAAAAGCACCACGACATCTGGATTCTTTTCATGCAACCATTTTCTAACGGGTGGATAACCATCAAAAAAAGGCTTCCAGTAAGGTGTTTCCTGCAAATCTAATGAGATAGCTCGGCCTATCGCAGGAATATGAGATGTGGTGATACCACCTATAATCTTAGCCATCTTTACTCTCCTGCTTTAACTAGCATTGCTTTGAACTCATCGACTGTCATGCCTGTTTGAATGGCGCCGACATCCTGCATGTTCAAACCAAGAATTCCTGTGAACTTAGCCAAGAAGTAGATGTTACCACCCTCTTCTAGCAGGCCAATTACATCACGATTTTTAATGGCTTGTTTTTGTGCTTCGGAAAGACCGAACTTTTCGCAGTAAGCCATCTCATCTTGAAGAAACTCTTCGCGTGCTTCCTTGTCATTGAAGGTGTAACACATTTTGTTTAAACCATAGCCTTTGGTGGCTACTTTCCCATCGAAGATATAGGTTCCAGGAATGGGGGTCGGGTTATCCAAATAGGACATCGTAACTCTCCTTAAGACCAGTACAGTCTCATTGGGTTGTCTACCAACAGCGCTTGTTGTAACTCAGCTGTGGTCGCGATCTCAGGGATAACATCCACAAGATGACCATCATCCGGTACATGAGATGTCATGTTAGGGTGCGGCCAATCTGTGCCCCAGAGAACTCTATCTGGGAACTTTTCAACCAACGTGCGCATATAAGGTACGACATCGCTGTAGTCAGGTGCTTGTTGAGTTAAACGCTCTGGACAGCTTACTTTTGTCCAGATATTAGTGTTTTCTTCAAGCAGATTAACGAAGCGTAGGAAGTCTTCGTGATCAACACCTTTAGTGACATCTGGACGACCCATATGGTCAACGACAATAACAGTGTCCAGTTGTTTCAAGAAGGGGATCAAGTCAGCAAGATCAGGTGCCTCGAAATAAACAACGATGTGCCAGCCGAGTTTTTTGATTTTTGCTGCAACGTTTAAGAAAACTTCTTTAGGTGTGGAGTCGACTAAGCGTTTAACAAAGTTGAAGCGAACGCCACGAACACCCGCCTCATGCATCTCTTGTAGCTCTGCATCGGTGATATTAGGGTCTACCACGGCAACACCACGAGCGAGTTCACCCGCCGTGCGAAGTGCATCTAATAACGCCGCGTTATCCGTACCATGGCAAGACGCTTGTACAATAACATTGCGTTCGAAACCTAAGTAATCACGCAGCGCAAAGAGTTGCTCTTTAGATGCGTCGCATGGCGTATATTTGCGCTTAGGATGGTAAGGAAATTTTTCAGCAGGACCAAACACGTGACAATGAGCATCCACAGCACCCGCCGGAGCTACGTATTTTGGTTTGCTTGGGTTTGGGTGAAACGGTAAGTAATCCGCGTCCATTTTGTATCCTCAAATTCTTCTTTTTAGGCGAACACTTCGCCATCAAACAGTTTGCGAGCAGTGCGCAAAATAGCTGCGTTTTCCGCTTCGCCTTGGTCGTTTAGATCCAGAATGACAGTCATTTCACCGATCGGATGTTCGATAGGCATCGTTTTACGTTGACCATCCGGTAAGTTCGCCAATTTGTAAGCTGGCGAATCAGGCAGTATGCAGGCGGTCGCAACACTAACAGCACCTAATACTCCGATGGAGGCATGGCAACGATGAGGAATAAAGGTACGAGTTGAGATGCACCCTCCTTGCGTTGGTGCACTCACCATGGTCATTTTAGGTACCGACTTATAGGTCACATCCCCTAAGTTCATCATCGGACCCACTTTGAGACGAATCGACTCAAGTTTTGCTTTTAAGGCTTCATTCGCTTCAAGTGCTTCACGGCTTTCAGTACCAGAGATACCCATGTCGGCAGCATTAATGATGACCACGGGCATCCCGTTATCAATACAGGTGACGGGAATACCATCGATAATATCAACCTGATTACCGGTTGGCAGTAAAGCGCCGCAACTCGATCCAGCCGTATCCGTAAAGGTAACAGGGATAGCGCTGGCCGTGCCTGGTACACCATCGATGCGAGCATCACCTGAGTAGGTGACTTGACCGTTTGGTGTAGGCACTTGTTCGATCGCGATTTGTTCAGTGTTTTCCATAAAGATGGTCACTGTCGTTTCGCCGATTTGAGCAGCCACTAAGCCCCGCTCTATAGCGAATGGGCCGATACCCGCTAAGATATTTCCGCAGTTTTGAGCATCGGTTACGATCGCTTGATCTACAAATACCTGTAAAAACAGATAATCGACATCCACACCCTCGCGTTTCGATTTTTTAACGACAGCAACTTTTGACGTTAGCGGGTCTGCTCCACCGATGCCATCGATTTGACGAGGATCAGGAGAGCCCATAATGCTGAGTAAAAACTTGTCGCGTTCTGCAGTATCGGCAGGAAGGTCTTCTGCAAGAAAGTACGCCCCTTTAGACGTACCTCCACGCATCCACATGCAGCGTGCAGAATTAGACATACTTTAGCCCTTTTTCTGCAAGACGAGGACGCATGTTGTAGATATCGAGACCTAGCTCACCATTCGCCATACGCACACGTTTTTCCTCTTCGCGTGCTTCACGTGCTTTGGCCTCTGCCAGAACTTCGGCAGCCTCTTCGCGGCGTACAACAACAACGCCATCATCGTCAGCGACTATGATGTCGCCTGGGTAGATGAGTTCATCAGCACAGACGAGTGGAATGTTGACTGAGCCTAATGTTTCTTTGATCGTGCCCTGAGCAAAAATATGCTTAGCCCAGACAGGGAAGTTCATTTTGCGTAGATCGCGTGTATCACGTACACCGGCGTCAATAATTAAACCAACAACACCGCGCGATAGGGCAGAGGTCGCTAATAAATCACCAAAGAAACCGAAGTTAGATGGGGACGTCGGTGCAAACACCATAATGTCACCCTTTTGGCACTGTTCGATAGCAACGTGCATCATCCAGTTATCACCCGCAGCACCCGAAATCGTCACTGCAGAGCCTGCAACGGTAACGTCTTGTTGAATAGGGCGTAGATGGTCAGCTAAAAGACCACGACGACCTTGCGCTTCATGAATGGTAGCAACGCCACATTTAGCGAGTCCTGCAATGACAGCAGGGTCAGCACGTTCGATTTTTTGAACTACAACATTCTCTTGCATAACACTCTCCTAGATACCTGAGCTATGGCTATTATTCGCCAGCGATTTTTAAACGGCTAAATACACGACGCGCGTTGCCTTCAAAAATCTGTTGTTTTTGCTCTGCAGATAGCTTCGTGTTGTTGTCGATATAGCGTTTAGTGTCATCGAAGTAGTGACCGGTTTCAGGGTCAATACCACGAACAGCACCGATCATCTCGGATGCGAATAGAATGTTTTCAGTTGGAATAATATCTAATAGCAGATCGATACCTTTCTGATGGTATACGCAGGTATCGAAGTAGATGTTTTTCAATGCGGACTCTTCAAGCGGTGCATAACCTTGGTCTTGCATTAAGCCACGGAAACGACCCCAGTGGTAAGGTACGGCTCCACCACCGTGTGGCACGATGATTTTCAGCGTAGGGAAGTCTTTGAAAACGTCAGACATAATCAGTTGTTGGAAGGCAGTTGTATCAGCACCAAGGTAATGGGATCCCGTTGTGTGGAAACAATCATTGCAGGCGGCGCTGACGTGAACCATTGCAGGTACGTCCAACTCAACCATCTTTTCATAGAGAGGATAGAATGAACGATCAGCAAGGGATGCATCTTGCCAAAAACCTCCGGTTGTATCTGGGTTGAGGTTGCAGCCAATAAAGCCCATCTCTTCAACACAACGTACAAGTTCTGCGATAGATTTTTCAGGACTCACACCTGGAGATTGCGGTAACTGTGCAACGGGTGCAAAGTTTTTAGGGAATAGGTCGCAGACACGACGAATTAAATCGTTTTGATGCTCAGTCCAAAAACGGCTCGTGTGCTCATTACCGATATGGTGACCCATCCAACTCGCTCGTGGAGAGAAAATTGTTAAATCGGTACCGCGCTCACGCTGTAAACGTAATTGGTTGTTTTCGATACTCTCACGGATCTCGTCATCGCTGATGATCATTGAGCCCTTTTCGCCCACATGCTTTGGGTCGGTCTTCAAAGCGGCTTTTTGTTTTTCGCGGTACTCGCCAACTTGAGGAGGCGTTGTCGTGTAATGTCCGTGACAGTCGATTATCATTTTTTATCTCGCTCTGCTTAAAATTAATTTCATGCGCGTGAAGCGGTTTCTTTTATCGTTACAGTATTGATAGAGCGCTGCATATTTTCCATTCCATTTTTAACCCCTAGGTATTAGTTTTTGATATAGACTGTGAGTTACGTAACAGCAGAAGGTGCTTGTATGACTATGGAAACAGCTAATATCCGGCATCTGCGGGTATTCTTAGAAGTGGTCGATTCTAAAAGTATTAGTAAGGCATCGGAGCGGGTTTTTTTGTCTCAGCCTGCTATCACTCAAGCGATAGCCAAGCTTGAGCAGATGCTCGCAACGCAACTTTTTCAGCGTCGAAGTGATGGGATGTATGTAACGGCGTCAGGCGAAGCCTTCGCTTATCGTATACGACGAGCGCTTGAGATGATTTCATCAGGTATCAAGGATGCCGTGCGCATGGGCGGCGGCAAAGCAGGCTCCCCTACCCAGTTGTTACAACTCCTGACCTCTACTCAGTTACGTGCACTAGTAGCTGTTTCTGAGGCACAGAACTTTAGTATGGCGGGGCGCAATTTGGGCGTCTCACAGTCCTCCTTGCACCGCGCTGCGAGGGAGTTAGAGAGTTTGCTTGGTATCGTGCTCTTCGAAAAAACCAGTATTGGTATTAGCGCAAGTAAAGCCGCTAGGGTATTAGCTAAGGCTACGAAATTAGCGTTGGCAGAAATTAAGCAGGGTGAGGATGAGGTGAACTCCTTACATAACCGCGAAGTTGGGCGTGTTGTTATCGGAAGTATGCCGCTCGCTCGTACCTCGGTATTACCTAAAGCGATCATCGAATTCACCCAAAGCTACCCCGATTTTAATATTACGGTAAGTGACGGCTCTTATGATGATCTTCTCTATCACCTGCGCCACGGTGAAATTGATCTGCTGATCGGAGCGCTCCGATTTCCTGCGCCAAGTGAAGATGTGGTTCAGGAGGAATTGTTTGCTTCAGCAATCGAAATCGTTGCCCGTCCTGATCATCCCTTACGCAGCGCTCAAAATATTGATGTTGAGATGTTGTCTAAATGCTCATGGGTGGTGCCAAGAAAAGGTACACCTACTCGGGCGATCTTTGAGTCTATGTTTACCGAAGCCGGCGTCTCGTTACCTAAAAGGATGGTTGAGACGAGTTCGCAAATTCTTATTCGCTCATTACTCTTAGAAAGTGACCGAATCACAATGATCTCGGGCCATCAGATACAGCATGAGCTCAGTATGGGCGTACTTGCAACGGTTCCTTATGAGTTGGGTTACACCTTTAGGCCAATAGGGATCACTATGCGTAATAGCTGGAAGCCAACGAATACGCAGCTTCAGTTTGTAAATTTGCTACGTAAAAGCGGCCACCTGCTGGATGTGAATAGCGAGGCGTGAAAAAGAGGTTATGCAAAAATTGAATAGCTCGGATAATTAATTAATTACCCAACGAATGGGGTGGGTGTTAGCTTAAATAAATATGGGGTGCGCTAAGAATCGTTTTTAGCCACCAAGGACTATGAAGTCAGAACAATTAGCCAGTTACTAGAAGTCGGCTTGCCCAACATCAGATAACTGTGTGAAAAGTGGAGATTGTGATAATGAGAGTATGTGTAGCAGGTGCTGCGGGTGCATTTGGTATTAAGCATTTAGATGCTATTAGCTGTATCGAAGGCGTGGAAGTTACATCGGTTGTGGGTACCAATGCTGAAAAAATGAAAGCGTTCGCAGCTGAGCGTAATATTGCTCACTATGCAACAGACCTAGCAGAAAGCCTTGCGCGTGATGACGTTGATGCTGTGATTTTAGCCACACCTACTCAAATGCATGCATCCCAAGCTATTCAATGTCTTGAAGCTGGCAAGCACGTGATGGTCGAAATCCCTATGGCGGATAACATCGAAGACTCTAAACGACTTGTTGAAGTGCAGAAACGTACTGGACTGGTTGCAATGGCTGGCCACACACGTCGTTTTAACCCGAGTCATCAGTGGATTCATAACAAAGTGATGGCGGGTGAACTGACTGTTCAGCAAATGGACGTACAAACCTACTTCTTCCGTCGCACCAATACTAATGCCAAGGGTGAAGCTCGTTCTTGGACCGATCACCTACTGTGGCACCATGCTTGTCATACTGTTGATTTGTTCCAATATCAGACACAGCAAGAAGCTATTAAAATTCAGGCACTCCAAGGTCCAATCCATCCTGATCTCGGTATCGCCATGGATATGAGTATCGGTATGAAAGTGCCATCTGGCGCTATCTGTACGCTTTCATTGTCTTTTAATAACGACGGTCCGTTTGGTACGTTCTTCCGTTATATCTGCGATAACGGCACTTACTTAGCACGTTACGATGAGCTGTACGACGGTAAAGAAAATCCAATCGATCTATCAGACGTTGCTGTTTCTATGAACGGTATCGAGCTCCAAGACCGTGAATTCTTTGATGCGATTCGTGAAGGGCGTGAGCCTAACTCAAGTGTAGCTCAGTGCTTTACCGCGATGAACACACTTGATCGTATTGAGCAGGTGCTTAACCAGGATAGCTAATCACTCAAAAGGATGGCACATGAATACGCGTAAATTTGGATCATTCTCCTGCGCTCCCATCGGATTAGGTTGTATGAGCTTATCTCATGCATACGGAACACCGCCGGGCACGAAAGATGCTGAGTATCTTTTACACCAAGCATTGGATTTAGGTTACACCATGCTTGATACCGCAGCGCTTTATGGGTTTGGTGCGAATGAGACCTTAATCGGGAATACGCTATCGCATAAACGTGATCAGTTTGTACTCGCCAGCAAGTGCGGCATGTTTAAAAACGATGCGGGTGTGCGGGAAATTGATGGTCGTCCTGCGACGATTAAAAAAACGTGTGAGGATAGCCTGGCGCGTTTAAAAACCGATGTTATTGATCTGTATTACCTGCACCGTTGGGATCGTAAGGTCCCTATTGAAGAGAGTGTGGGTGCATTATCTGATTTAGTCAAAGAAGGAAAAATCAAGGATATCGGGCTTTCTGAAGTCTCCGCGAACACGCTGCGTAAAGCGCATGCGGTTCATCCCATAGCGGCAGTACAAACAGAATACTCTTTATGGACTCGTAATCCTGAAATAGCCGTGTTGGAAGCATGTAAAGAGCTTGGGGCGACCTTTGTGGCCTTTAGCCCTTTGGCCAGAGCTTTTCTAACTGGAAAACTTCTTGATGTGACGCAGTTTGAAGCGAAGGACATACGCAAGAATATGCCGCGCTTTGACGCTGATGCGTATGCACAAAACTTATCTTTATTAGATCGAATTAAACCGATTGCGCAAGCCGAGGGTTGCTCGTTGTCCCAGTTAGCCCTTGCTTGGCTGTTAACGCTCGATGAAACGATTGTACCAATTCCCGGTACAACGAACCTTGAGCATTTAGCAGAGAACTTTAAGGCATCAGAAATTCGTTTAAGCAGCGATACTATGCAGCTGCTGGACTCTATTTTTACGCCTTCAAGTATCGTGGGAACACGATATAACAAAGCAACCCAAGCAGAAATAGATACCGAAGAGTTTAAGGAGTAACTATTCAAACTGCGTTGCACTCTATAAATAAAAAAATAGTAAAAAAGAGAGGACATTCAATGAAAAAGCCATTATTGAAAACGGCATTAGCACTAACTGTAGGTATGATGATTCAAGCGCCTGCGCAAGCGGCTGACTATACTCTGCGTTTCGCGCACTTTTGGCCAGCAGTAGCCGGTGCTCATAAGCAACTATTCCAAGTATGGGCTGATAAAGTAGAGAAAGACTCTGCAGGTCGTATTAAAGTAGAGATCTACCCATCTGCAACATTGTCTAAGCCACCGGCTCAGTATGATGCCGTAGCTAACCGCATTGCTGATGTAACTGCCACTGTGCAAGGTTACACCGCTAATCGATTTCCATTGACTCAGATCGTAGAGCTTCCTGGTTTAGTGCAAACAGCTAAACAAGGTTCTTGTGTTATTCAAGGTCTGTACGATGAAGGACTGATTTCATCTGAATACGCCCAAACACGCCCTCTCTTTATGTTCACCCATGGGCCTGGACACCTTCACACGAAAGGTAAGGCGATTAAAACACCGGCTGACTTAGAAGGTCTACGTATCCGTCGTCCAACGACTGTAGTAGGTTCATTGTTAGAAGGTTTAGGTGCGCAGCCTGTGGGTATGCCTGCTCCTGAGTCTTACCAGTCACTGCAACGTGGCGTTATCGATGGTGTTTCTCTGCCATGGGAGGGTCAACTTGCATTCCGTCTAAACGAATTGACCGACAACCACACTGAACTCGGTGGCTTGTACACCCTGTCGTTTGTCGTAACGATGAACAAAGATGTTTACAACGATATGCCAGCTGACCTGAAAAAAGTAATCGATGACAACTCTGGTAAAGCTTGGTCTGAAGTTGCCGGTAAAGTATTCGATGATCAAGATGTTAAAGGACGTGCAGCAGCCGTTGCAGCGGGTCACAACTTCATCGAAGTGGAAGGCGGTACTGAAAACCCAGATTGGAAACCTGTTCTGGATAAAGCAACAGAAGCCTATCTAGCAGACTTGGAAGGTAAAGGCATGCCTGCACGTAATGTTTATGCGCGTGCTAAAGCTTTATCTACTAGCTGCAAATAATCGCTTGTTGTTAATTTAGGTAGTATTGGAGAGTTTCCATGAAAGCCGCTTTTAAGCTCATTGAGCGCATTGCGTTTTACATGCATGTGCTCAGTGGCTTCTTTATCGTGTCCATGATGTTTGTAACGCTTGCAGATGTCATTACTAGAGCTTTATTTAAAGCCACAGATGGATCTGTTGATTTTACTTTCTTAGGGGGCGTTGAACTTATCAAGTACGGCTTGTTGTTCATGGTGCTCTTCACTCTGCCTTACACAGTGGCTAAGTCGCAAATTATTGTGGACTTGTTCACAGAAAAAATGAGTGAGAAGACCAAGGTTGCTTTAGAAGCTTTTTATATTTTTGGTTATACCCTGCTGGGTTCTGGGATGACGTATCGTTTTCTGATCGCTATCGAAGAGGCTAAAGTATCAGGAGAAAGCACCCAAGATTTGATGATACCTCTTTACTATATCTACTCAATCACTGCGTTCGGTACCTTTATGTTGGCGCTGATGGCTGTTGTAGAAGGTGTAAAACTATTGTGTCCTAAGAGGTTAGCCGCATGAGCGCATCAATGATCGGTTTTGTTTGTATTGCGCTGATGTTGGTGATGATTGCGTTTCGTGCACCTATCGCGTTTTCCATGGCAGTGACAGGCTTCGTAGGGTTTGGTTCTATTGTTGCCTTCCAACCTGCTGTGGCAATTTTAGATACAGGTCCATTTGAGACCTTGTCTAACTACAGTTTTAGCCCTATTCCGATGTTTATTTTGATGGGTGTTTTCGCATCAAAAGCAAAAATGTCCCAAGAACTGTTCCAAGGTGCTCGCACGCTGTTTGGTAGTTGGCGTGGTGGTATGGCGTTAGCTGCGGTCAGTTCGTGTGGTATTTTCTCGGCGATTTCGGGCTCATCAATGGCGACTGCTGCCAGTATGTCACGTGTTGCCTTGCCAGAAATGAAGAAGAACGGCTATGCAGACTCTTTGGCGACCGGAACTCTTGCTGCCGGTGGTACGTTAGGGATTATGATTCCGCCATCGATCGCGTTACTCCTGTATGCGCTCATTACCGAGCAGTCAGTAGGTGATATGTTTATCGCTGGTGTGATCCCAGGGCTGTTAGGTCTGGTTTTATACTGCGTAACCATCGCTATTTTGGTTTTCTTAAAGCCGCATCTTGCACAGCCAGGTGAGAAGACCACGTTCATCGAGAAAATTGTTGGTCTTAAAGGCTTAATCCCATTCACAGGTATCTTCCTGTTTATTATTGGTGGTATCTACAGTGGTTTGTTTACGCCAACTGAAGCCAGTGCAGTGGGTGCAGCGGGAACTTTAGTGATCGCTCTGTTCCGAGGTATGAAGTTCGAACAGTTTAAAGAAGCTGTAGAAGAAACGCTGATGATGTCAGCCATGATCTTCTTCATGATTATTGGTGCTGAAATTTTTGGTTACTTCTTATCGGTGTCTCGTATCTCTTTCGCCTTAGTTGAATATGTAGATAGCTTGCATTTAGCGCCTTACATGATTCTGCTTTGTGTATTGGTTCTGTTTATTTTATTGGGCTGTGTTATGGATAGTATTGCGATGCTACTCCTCACAGTACCAGTCGTTTATCCATTGATCGAGGCAGCCGGTTTTGATCCAATTTGGTTCGGAATTATTGCTGTTATCACAGTAGAAGTGGGCTTGATCACGCCGCCTGTAGGGATGAACGTATTCGTTATTAAATCGGTTGCGCCAGATATTTCGATTAAAGATATATTTAAAGGCGTGTTCCCATTCGTTTTATCTGATCTGGTGCGTTTAGGCTTAATTATCGCCTTCCCATCACTAGCACTGGGTTTACTCTAGTAGCGAATAGCTTGCTACATTTGGGCCAAGGCGTGAAAGCGCCTTGGTCTTTTTTTATTCGCTATTTCTGGCTTGTCGATATTCGCTAGGCGTTTCACCAGCGAGTTTTTTAAAAAATCTTGAAAAGTAAGCCGGATCTTTGAATCCTAATTTATAAGCAATTTGGTCCTGTGGTTCTCGTGTATAGATCAAGCGACGTTTTGCTTCGATCATAATCCTATCCTGTATTAATGATTTCACGGATAGACCTAAATGGTGCTGGCAAAGCCGGTTGAGTGTCGAAGGTGAGACGTGCAACGCCTGTGCATATTCCTTGACTGTCCAGTGTTGATGATAGTTATGATTCAGTAATTGTTTAAGTGAGGGCAGTAATTGCCTGCCATTATGGGGTTGAGCATTGCGCAGGTTTTGCTCCTCTTGCTCCCGCCTGAGTGTCATCAAAATACAATTGACTAGCCATTCCTGAATATGCTGGTAGTCATTTTCGGCCTGATCTAGTTCACTTTTGATCAGTGTTAGATATTGAACGAGTTGCGCTAAATGTACAGGTTTGTCATTAAAGCTAAAAATCTGTGCTTCGAGTAATAGCGTTTCAAATAGCGTGTTACTCTGCGGAGTTTGATCATGGCTGCTAGGGTTGGCGACAGAGAGAACCGTTCCTTTAGTGCATGGATGAAATTTGAATCCATGGACAACACCCGATGGGATAAGAATCACCCAGCCACCCTTTAATGAAATTTGCTGATCATCAAGGGTTACGTCGAGTTCTCCATCGTACATGCAGAGAAGTTGAAACATTTTGGCATGCCTGTGTGGTTTGATATGCCAGCCATTTTCACTGCTTCGGGTCGCAATATCCTCAATATGAATAAAGCTCGGTTCTTGACTGAGAGTCGTTTCACCATATAAGCCAAATTGAGGAATTTTCCCGATTTGAGTATCCAAATGTGTGCTCCTATAACTCATCTAACTGCTAATTAAATATGCGACTATTGCGCCAAAAGTACAAGTGGTTGTGCGATAAGTGAATTATTTAATGGTCTCTAAAAGGTGATGATAGCTACAAGATACAGGTGAAATCCTGTGCATTAAAAAAGCGAGAGAGAAGAGATGAAAACAATAAAAACACAGGTAGCTATTATCGGCGCAGGCCCTTCAGGGCTCTTACTCGGCCAACTATTGGCTAAGCAAGGAATCAGCAATACGATTGTTGAACGAGTCACGGGGGACTATGTATTAGGTCGCATCCGTGCAGGTATCTTAGAGCAAGGTTTTGTCGATCTCGTTCGTGAAGCGGGTGTTGCAGCAAATATGGATGCGCACGGCGAAGTGCATGATGGTTTTGAAATTGCATTTGATGGCAAACGTGTCCATGTCAATATGAAAGAGCTAACCGGTGGTAAAACGGTTGTATGTTACGGTCAGGTTGATATTACCCGTGATCTGATGGAAGCACGTGAGGCTGCACAATTACCTACCTATTATGAGTCGAGTAAGGTCGCATTACATGATGTTAAATCGGATACGCCTTATGTGACTTTTGAACAAAATGGTGAAGAGTACCGGTTAGAGTGTGATTATATTGCAGGCTGTGATGGTTTCCATGGTGTATCTCGTCAAACGATTCCTGCTGAGCTAAGAACTGAGCATGAGCGAGTGTATCCTTTCGGTTGGTTGGGATTACTCAGTGATACCCCACCGGTACATGAAGAGTTAATCTACTGTAAGCATGAGCGTGGTTTTGCTTTGGCGAGTCGTCGTTCAGAAACTCGCTCGCGCTATTACCTGCAAGTACCTTTAACAGATCATGTTGAAGACTGGTCAGACGAAGCATTTTGGGAAGAACTGAAAAAACGTTTACCTGAAGATGTTGCTGCTAAGCTGGTGATTGGGCCAAGTATTGAAAAGAGTATTGCACCCTTACGCTCGTTCGTATGCGAGCCGATGCAGTACGGTAATATGTTCCTCGTAGGCGATGCGGCGCACATCGTTCCGCCAACGGGTGCCAAAGGGCTCAATCTTGCCGCATCGGATGTAGCGACGCTCTACAAAATCATGACCCGTGTTTACAAAGAGGGTGATAAGTCCTGTGTCGAACAGTACTCTGCGATTGCACTTCGCCGTGTATGGCATGGAGAGCGTTTCTCTTGGTGGATGAGCAACATGCTACATAACTTTGGAGATACCAGCTCTAATGATCTAAAAGGTGCAACGTTCCAACGCTTTATGACATCAGAACTGAGCTACTATTTAGAGTCAGAAAATGGACTGCGTGTAATTGCTGAACAGTATGTCGGTTTGCCTTACGAAGATTTAGCGTAAGTTAGTAGACGAAGAAATTAAAGCGGCTGAGAGGCCGCTTTTTTTATAGGTCTTGCAGCAGGAAACGTCGCGAGTTGATCGCATGACTAAGGGTATCGGCTGGGCTTAATCCAAGATATTTATCGTTAAATACATCAAATACATAGTCACCTTGGTAGCCTTTTGAGTGGTAAAAGCGAATCAAGTCTTTAACACTCTCACCATGATCACCTTCACCCGGAAAGAGCCTAAAATGTCGAGCAATTTCAAGTTGATCCTCGATGAGAGGCAGGGCGCTAAAGGTGAAGTCCGAAAGCTGAATAAGGTTGATACGCTCCACAGGAATCTGGTTTAGTGATTCGAATGAACCGGGTTGTGTAATTAGATTGAAGTTGTCGATCACTAAGCCAATATTTGCATTACCGGCGCGTTGCACAATCTGCCACGCAATATCATAGTTATACACGCTGGGTGACCATGATAAAGGTTTAAAACCAATTTTGATTCCCTTGATCATGGCAAGCGTGGCTAACGAACGGAGGTCGGCGGCCATTTTGTCGATATTCAAGGCTTCATGAGAGGAGGTTGATGGCGTCACGATTAATAGCTTGCAGCCAATACGTGCCATCATTTTCAAGTAAGATTTAGCCAGTTCCATTTTGTAGGCCATGATGCGGCCAGAATGCCCAACAAAATCTTTCATCTCCTGCAAAGCGCTGATACGCAGTTGGCTGTGAATCACTTTTTCAATTGAAGCCCCCGTGCCCCCAGATGTACCAGAGAGATCTAATGCGCCTAACTCAATAGCAGGAAAATCCGCTTGTTTAATCGCTTCAAGTTTATCAGCTAAGGTTCCTGATAAGCTTAATGTGCTGATTGAGAATTGTGGTGCAGCCATCTCAAGATTGCTCCGAAATGAGAAAACTCACAGATGAGTCAAAGGCATGAGTAGAGACACAATAAGCACCTGAATCATCTGAGCGGTCAATCACATTCAGTCCAGAGGATTGTAATGACTGCCCAAAAGCGGCACTGTCACTCACCCCTAAATTAATCGCATTAAAGCCTTCACTATTTAAGTCAGCTTCAAGTGCGCTCGGTTCTAAAACGATCGTCAATGAACCGTCGCTACTCACGAGTTGATACTCAGATTTAGCGGTAAATGCCAAGAGTTGGCAGAAATAATCACGCCACTGTTGAAGGCGATTAGCAGCTACGGATAATGATAAAGAGGTCACTTGTGCGTGTGAAACGCTACTAGCTTGTGATTTGCTAAGATATTTAAAATCAATGTCATAGATGTTGAGATCATCACCAAAGCGGTCGACCAAATAGATTTGCGTTCCGCCAATGCATTCAATCGCAGGGATATTGAGTTCCATAATACCTGCACTGGTGTTGGCTTCCCACGCACCTTTAGCTAGTAGCTCTTGGTAAGCGGAAGCAGCATCCTGAACTCTAAGCGCTATCGCACAGATAGATGCGCCGTGTTGCTCCGCAAATGCTTGAGCAAAGCTGCCTTTTGTCGCATTGATGATAAAGTTGATCTTGTCTTTACGATAGAGCAACACATCTTTATGTCGATGTTTAGCAATGGCGCTAAAGCCTAGCGCTTCGATAAAAGCTATAAAGGACTCAGGTTCAGGAGAGGTGAACTCAACAAATTCGAGTCCCTCGATCGTGACTGTGTTCAAAATCTGCTCACCCATAATGCGGTTTAACTCGTTAATTGACGGATATCTATCAAGGAAAGTATAGATAGTTTCTAAATGAATCACCTAATAGATTAAATATAGGTGATTTTATGTTTTTTTAATAGCATCTAATCGATTAAGTCCTATTTATTTTATGAATAATCAGTAATCTTGATTTAGGTCTAAGTTTTATATTTGCACCCCTAATTGGTTTTTGGCGTCCTTTTTGTTAGTTTATGGGCGATTTTGAATCGATCTATCTTATTTGGGTCAACCTCTGGTACAGACAATGAGCATTGATGAAGAGAGCAGTACTTACCAACAACTTCGTAACGATATATTAGATGGGTCTATTGAGCCTTCGAGTAAGCTATCGATTACACAATTAACCAGCCGCTATCAGTCGAGCGCCGCACCCGTTCGGGAAGCCCTTTCTCGTCTAGCCGCTGAGGGGTTGGTGATTCGTAAAGGCCAACGTGGCTATTGGGCTGCGCCAGTTTCAATCGATGAGTTTATGGATGTCGCACGCTTACGAGTCATGCTAGAGGTGGATGCGTTCCGTCAGTCTATTCGCCACGGTGATTTAGAGTGGGAAGCGAATATCGCGGGTGCCCGTCATCGTGAAATGACGATACGAGCGGCTGCTAAGGGACAATACAAAGAGAAAGCGGGTGAGTTGATTCGTGAGAATCGTCGTTTTCATCTAGCGCTGATCAGTAACTGCCCTTCAGTTTGGCAATTACGTTTTATCTCTACCCTGTATGATCAGTCGGAGCGGTTTAGACGCTTATCACTGATTAATATGCATCAAGATGCGGCGGAAGAGGATGAACACGAACTTATTATGAATGCGGCCTTTGCGCGAGACGAGGATAAAGCCTGCGAGTTATTAAAGCAGCATATCGAAAAGTCGAATAAGCGTGTCATAGAGACGGTATTTCCGGGTAAACAAGCTGTTTGATAAAAGCAGAGGGTGATAAAAATGAAGCTTAATTGTGATATGGGAGAGAGCTACGGTGCTTGGGTCATGGGGAATGATGCCGATATCATGCCCTTTATAGATCAAGCCAATATAGCCTGTGGGTTCCATGCTTCAGAGCCTCTCACCATGTTCAATACCGTCTCGATGGCGATTGGGCAGGGCGTTGAAATAGGTGCTCACCCCGGTTATCCCGATTTAGTTGGTTTTGGACGTCGTCCGTATCACTGCTCAAAAGAGGAGCTTATTGCATCCTTGCTGTATCAAATGGGCGCATTGGAAGGTATTTGCAGAAATCATGGTGCTCGGCTCAGTTATGTTAAGCCCCATGGTGCCTTGTATAACCAGATGATGGTTGATGTTGATACCATGGAAGCAGTAATGATTGCTATTTCTCAATACCGGACAGGTTTGCCACTTATGGTCATGGCAACACCTGAAGCCTATGAAGTTCAGGCGCGTGCTGATCACTTTCATCTACCGTTGATGTTTGAAGCGTTCGTAGATCGTGCCTATGATGACGTTGGACTGCTTGTGAATCGGCGAGTTAGCGGCGCTGTCCATCAAGATCTATCTTTGATCGAAGCTCAAGTTCGAGAGATTGTCCTAGAGCAATCGGTGACAAGTATCGGTGGACGTCGAATCCCGCTTAAAGCAGATACTCTCTGTATTCATGGCGACAGTGCATTTGCTGTCGAATCAGCACGCTTTGTAAGAGAACTGATTGACACTTTATGACGACTGCATCGATGGAGTGGCGGCACAATCAGTCAACCACGATTCGATATCGGTTACAGGCATTAAACGAGTCAGCGCTACTCGTCTATATAGGCGAGAGCATTGATGAGGCGACGGCTGAAGTCGTTAGCTTAGTAGCGATTGCCTTGCAAGATCACTTAGGGGAACTGATCATCGACCTCGTTCCCTCCTATACCTCTATTCTTATTAATTATGACTGCGATCAGCTAGATAGTCTGGCCATTACACATCGCGTAATTCAACTGATCGACAGTTTGCAATATCAGCCTTTGTCGACTGGTCATGATAGCAAAGTTATTCAGCTACCCGTCTATTATGGAACCGAGGTCGCGCTCGATGCAGCCGAGTTATGCGCGATGCATCAACTTAGCTTCGAACAGATAGTCGAGCTTCATACGTCGCGCTGTTATCGAGTATACGCGATTGGTTTTAGTCCAGGCTTTGCGTATTTAGGTAATCTTGATGCGCGTATAGCCTCACCCCGAAAAGCCACTCCGCGCTTAAAAGTGCCTGCAGGAAGCGTGGGCCTAGCGGATAGCCAAACAGCCATTTATCCATTAACGAGCCCCGGTGGTTGGCAAATTATAGGTCGATCTCCGGCGAAAATGATTGATTGGCACGCAAACCCTCCCACGCCTGTCGCAGTAGGCGACTTTGTACAGTTTGTTTCGATTGGGCGTGACGAGTTTCTGGCGTTAGGTGGGCAGCTCGATGGGGTTTAAAGTGCTTAAATCTGATCGACTGGCTCTGCTGCAAGATAGGGGACGCTTGGGTTTTCAGCACCTAGGGCTTGCGACAGGCGGGCCACTTGATGGGCATGCTTACGCTTGGGCCGATTGTTTGCTTGGGCATCGCCAAACAACAACTCAGATTGAAGTGAGTTATGGTTTATTTGAAGTAGAGGCGCTTGCTAATACGACGATAGCGCTGACAGGAGCCGATCTTGATGCCAAGCTAAATGGTATTGAAATTGCGCCTTGGCGTACCTATTCGATTAAGAAGGGTGATCATCTTGCATTTCACCATTCACTGTCAGGCGCGCGTAGCTATATTGCCGTCTTAGGTGGGTTTCAGGTCGACTCTGTGCTGCAGAGTTCGTCGACTGTTGTGCGCGAGGGTGTGGGTGGGTTGTCTGGGGTAGGTAAGCGGTTACTCACAGGCGATGCAATCCCGTATATAGGATGTGGTTTTTTATCCACACGAAAGGTTCCCGCCTTGGATATCCCCGATTATAGCCAAAGGCTTTCTTTGGGGGTTATACCCTGTTATCAATTTGAAGCGTTTGATGCGGTTAATAGAGCGCACTTTTTTAGTTCGGAGTATCGAGTTACGGACAAGATCGATCGTATGGGTTACCGGTTGCAAGGACCCCCGATTAAATCGTGCCTATCTGGTTTGATTTCAGAGGGTATTGCCTTAGGTTCTATTCAGATTCCTGCCGATGGACAGCCCATTATCTTATTGAAAGATAGGCAAACTATCGGTGGATATCCAAAAATCGGTACGGTTTCTGCGTTAGATACGAGTGCTTTATCTCAGCGAATGCCAGGGCAATGGTTGAGTTTTCATCTTAGTGATGTCGCTCAAGCTGAGGCGACGAGATTATTATTTAAACGACGCTTGGCGCTCTTTCAGTCACTCTGCTGCCTTGGATGATATTTAACCGCTTTTTTGACATGCCCATATAGCGTGTTTAAGGAGGGTTACCCCAGTGTTATAAAGTGGGTTATCCACAGGTTGTGTGAATAACCCAGTCAGACCTTATTATCAATGTGTAGTATTGGTTTCACCACGGCTAAACACAATGTTGATTAACTCAAATGGACTAGTGTGGTTCGCTTCTGCAATATCACGAAGAGAGGCTTGGGAACTTTCGACAGTGAAGCCAGCGTTCACTATGCGCTGTTGTAGCTCAGCCGTCTCAAGGTTTTGGAAGGCTGCTAGTGCAGATAACGGTTTATTTTGTACAACACCGATCATCATTTTAACAGGGTTTTCGGAATGCTCTCCCATCGTACTGCTTAGCATAAAACCACCCGCCACAAGCAAGGTCGTTAGCATGACGCCCATCGCAAGCTTTTGCGAAAAATAACGACTGAAGGGTTTAGCATGATTCAGAATATGAATCAGCATACCTACAACAAAGGCTATGCCGATCCATTCATGCATAGACTTTACGAGATCCTCGCTAAGATGAAAAAACATCATAACTCCACTGATGGCAACAGCGGCAGAAGTGGCGATCATCAATGGTGTGGACCAGATGCGGGTATTAAATGTCATTTTGTTTATCTCCCTTAATATGCCGTTATTATAAAAAACTACTTTGTTTCCGGGTGTTGCGAAAAGGTAAAGTTATGTAAATTTCACCATTTATAGGGATATACTGGAGGTAGATTTGAAAAGCATTTGAATTAATTTGTTACAGAAAATAGACAAATTCTGGGTATAAAATGCCATAAATCACAGTAGGTTGAATCGTATCGTTAGTTATCATGATTGAAACTGTCATTGTAAGAATGTCAGAGCAAGCTAGACTGGGATAACTTAGCGACATAAGTCAAAAATAACAGTGAATAACCTGACGTATGGAGTCATCCCATGTTAATGGAAGGTCAAGCGATCCGCGTGCAGGCAGTTGAAGAGGGTATCTATGAGGTTGTTTTCGACCTTAAAGGTGATGCCGTAAACAAACTCAGTCAACTGACCCTTGCCGAACTGCGTGAAGCAGTTACAAAACTACAAGCAACTGACGGCGTTACCGGTGTTGTATTTAGCAGTGCAAAAGACTGCTTTATCGTTGGTGCGGATATTACCGAATTTGGTCAGATGTTTGACCATGAAGAATCTGTCATCGTTGAATACTTAACAGGCTTGCAAGGCCTATTCAACGAGATCGAAGATCTCCCATACCCAACAGTTACTGCCGTTAATGGTATCGCATTAGGGGGTGGTTTCGAGTTGGCGCTAGCCACAGACTACCGCGTGATGGGCGATCAAGCCAAAGTGGGCTTGCCAGAAGTTAAATTGGGTATCTACCCTGGTTGGGGTGGAACGGTTCGTTTACCACGTTTGATCGGTATCGATAATGCCAACGAATGGATCTGCACTGGTGCTGAAAAGCGTCCAGCGGATGCACTAAAAGATGGCGCTGTAGATGCTGTTGTAGCAACTGCTCAAGTACGTGACGCTGCTATCAACTTAGTTAAGCAGTGCATCGCGGGTAAGTTCGATTACAAAGCTCGCCGTGTTGAGAAGCAGTCGCCTGTTAAGCTAAACGCAATTGAACAGATGATGGCGTTCGAAACAGCCAAAGGCATGATTGGTGCGAAAGCGGGTCCACACTACCCAGCGCCGATGCAAGTGCTGAAAACTATCCAAAAAGCGTGCAACATGAACCGCGACCAAGCGTTGCTGGTGGAAGCACAAAACTTTGCTAAATTAGCAAAAAATGACGTAACTAAAGCGTTGGTTGGCCTGTTCCTAAAAGATCAGTACGTTAAGAAAGTTAGCAAAAAATATGAAGCTCAAGGTACACCTGTGACACAAGCCGCTGTGCTAGGTGCAGGTATCATGGGTGGTGGTGTGGCTTATCAGTCCGCTGTTAAGGGCACGCCTATCTTAATGAAAGATATCAATGCGCCGGCTCTACAGTTGGGTCTTGATGAAGCGAACAAACTGTTGGGCAAACAGCTACAACGTGGC
>DAIRSP010000011.1:0-35801 GCA_036804365.1 Neptunomonas sp.
CTCCTCGTCTGGCTCCACATTCAGTACCGTAGTGCCGTTGGGGTCATGATAAATAAGGGATTTACTCTCTTTAAAGCAAGAGATAAAGGGTAGATACACAAGCTCGTACTCTAGCCCTTTTGATTTATGGATCGTAATGATCGTTACTCGCGAGCGATCACTTTCGAGGCGCATCTGCTGCTCATCTGTTTGCTGTGCAGGCTCAAAAATATGCTCCGATAGCCACCGAATTTGACCACTGATCCCCTCTGTTTCCTGACTGGCCTTCTGGAGGAGTTCACCTAGATGCAGCAAATCGGTTAAGCGCCGCTCACCTCCCTGAAAAGCGAGCATAATTCCGGCAAGTTTTCGAACAGAGAGTAGATGGTGCAGCATGGGTAGCACACCCAGTTTTTGCCAGTATCCGCGGTATTCGTAGAACTCCTCAACTAATGCTTCCCAAGCAATTTCATCCTGACAAAGTGCATCTAACGACTGCATCGTTAAGTGAAAAATACCGGTAGCCAGTGCGCTCCGCATGACTCTCTCATCAGTCGGTTCCGCAATTGCCTGCAATATATAAAGCAACTCTTTCGCTTCGACCGTATTAAAAACACTGTCTCGATTAGAGAGAAACACCGAAGAAATCCCTTTTTCACGAAAGGCGCTCTCCATCTCTTTGGCTTCTATACGATCTCTCACTAAAACCGCGATATCTGAGGGCTTAACAGCCTCATCACCCAACCGACTTTGCTGATCATTCAAGCGTTGGTAAATATGCAACGCGGTCGCTTTAGCGTACTTTTTCAGGTAGCCCGACTTATTGGTTGCTTCATCATTCAACCAAAAATTTAAAGCGGCCTCTGGCTGATTATTTATTTTATAGGGCTTTTTATCGGCTTTTCCGGACGATTTAACCGGATGAAAGGGGATATCGTCGTTATAAATAAAAGGGGCGTTTCTTACACTAAAGAGAGCATTGGTCGCGGCGACCATGGCCGATGAAGAACGCCAGTTAGTTTCTAACGTATAGTGAGCGCTAACACCTTTGCGAGCCTGCATATAGGTAAAAATATCGGCACCCCGAAACGCATAAATAGACTGCTTAGGGTCACCAATCATCAATAAGGCGGAGGCTTGATCCGGATAGAGCTGATTAAAGATCGCATACTGCAACGGGTCCGTATCTTGGAACTCATCAATCATCGCGACTGGGTATTGTTTTCGAATAGCCTCGGCTAATCGCTCACCGCCCTGACGTTTCAAAGCGCCAGCTAATTGCGTCAGAAGATCATCGAAGGTCAGTAAATGTTGCTTATTTTTTTCGGCGCTGAGGCGCTGTTTTATCTCGGTAACCGCTAATGAGATCAAAATCCCTTCTAAGGGGAGCCGGTTGTTAATCAGGGCTTCGACCTGATCAAACAGTGGGTGAACAGGAATCTCACCCTTTTTGGTGGTGTTAGCTAAGGTGGCTTGACTAAAACGCGCTAACTCTTTCCAAGGTACATTGGCACTCTCACCATGGGCAAACCGAGTGACAGTTTGTGCCCAATTCGCCAAGGAGTTCGCTTTATAACTACGTTTATCAACGCCAGAAGCTTGAATAATGGCCACCACATCATCAGCAACCGTTAACCAAGCATTTTTAAAGGCAACCAATGCCTCTTGCTCTGCCGCCCATGCTGCAACCAGATCCGTCTCACGGTAATCAGGCGTAAAGGTTAACCCCGTTAACCCCAAATAACTTCGCACCACCTTTAACAACTTATCAGGCGCTTTAAAGCAAGCTAACATCTGATCAGCTAACTCACCCGGTACGCTGTAATAATAGTGTCGCCAGAAATCAAGCAACGCTTGGCGTATTAAAGGCGTATCATCGGTAGCCAATTCCTGAGAGAAGGTCGCACCACTCTCAAACGCATGTTGGCGCAACATACGTTGGCAAAAACCATGGATAGTAAAAATAGATGCCTGATCCATCTCTGATGCGGCTAATTCGAGATACCTGGCTTGATCTTGGAAGTTATCGCTTTCTGCAAGCAACTCAGCTAATAAAGGATCCGTTGTACTACCCTGCAAAAAAGCTTGGCGTGCTTCTCGAATGCGCGTACGAATGCGATCTCTCAACTCTTGAGTCGCCGCTTCCGTAAAGGTGACCACCAGAATTTGCTCTACCCCGAGGGCGGTCGTTTGACTTCCTTTACCTAAACCTAGCAGTAATCTCAGATACAGCGCAGCTAAAGTAAAGGTTTTACCCGTTCCGGCACTCGCCTCGATCAAACACTGCCCAGCAATGGGCAGCGTCACGGGATTCAGTAATCTAGCGCTCATCTTTTTCAATATCCATATAGCTTAACATCGCTGAAAACAGCGCCTCTGTGTGCCCAAACACCCCCGCTTTTATCAGGTTCCACTCTGGGTAAACTCGACGAACATACGGGCTATTGCACTCACCAAACTCCCCTTCAAACTTTTTCATGGCACCGTCTTGTGCTTTTTCTGCATTGTCCTGATGTACCACAAGCCAAGCCCAAGCACTTTCAGGCACCCAATTGAGCGGATAGGACAAACCTTGAAGATAAGTCTCTAGTATCTGGGTTAATTGCTCATACGCCGCCGTCTGATCAACCGGGCGAAAGCTAAACTGCTCGCTAAGTCCTCTAAACCGGGTCGTCTTTTGGAGACCCGCTGCACAGGTGACTAGATGCTGTATCCAAGTCTGAAAATAGTGCTTGCCCCTCACCTTAGAAACATCGTAACCCAAAATGCCGTTTGGATAGATTTGATCGATCCAGCCTTGAATCCGGATACCCGCACAAACGAAATTAATCTCCTGCCTTGTTGCCTCACCTGACATGAGAGGCAGCATCTTGTCATGTAGGACGTTTATATCCTTAAGGCGGGCAGCCAGCAGGTTATCACCGGCTTTACCAACGGGCAGATGACCTAGCTGTCGAGCATAATCGGCCGCTACGGTGAGGTCCTCATCACTTAACGCTTTTTGTAAGAGCATCTTACGCAGCAAGTAATCATCCAGAGAATTGAGTTCAAAAGGCTCCTCATCGGATAGAACCAGTGAGTTTTCCTGAAAATAGACCAACATCCGCTTTTCGAAGAAGAATTTAATTGGATGACGATAGAAAGCCAGTAGGTCTGCCAGTTCAATCTGGTCAGGTCGCTCTAGCGGCAAACGCCCAGAAACAAAGTTAAAGGCAGGATGCCCCGCCTCTTTTTGTGGCAGCAACCAACGGTCGTTATAACTAAAGAGTTCGGTCGATTCAGATGAGTAATAACGTGGACTATAAGCCGCTAGTGGATGCTCAATGATGAGTGACTGCGAGGTTGATCTCTCGCCTTCTATCCAATAAGCCTGATCACAATATTCCAACACCTCACTCACGAGCACTGAAGGTATCTTTTCGGAGTTATCAGCAATCGAACGGCCGATAAAACTGATATAAAGAACCTCTCGTGCCGACAGCATTGCCTCTAAAAAGAGATAGCGATCGTCATCTCGTCTTGATCTATCCCCCCGTTTAGTATGCTCGACCATCAGATCAAACCCCATTGGCGCTATGGCTCTTGGGTATTCGCCATCATTCATGCCTAATAAACAGACAACTTTAAAAGGTATAGCGCGCATTGGCATTAAGGTACAGAAGTTAATCTGTCCGGACAGAAAGCGCTGACTCGCGCGTTGTGTTGAAAGCTTATCCTGCAAATAGTCTTGGATAATATGCACATCAACTTCAGCAAGAAACCCCGCTTCTATTAAGGTGTCGTTCAACGAAGCGAGTGCTTTATTGATCATGGCGATCGCTTCAATATCTTGCGCTTCTGCCTGATACAGTGCGTCTAATAAGCTGTGTATCTCTGCCATCCAATCCGCTAATGACCGGGTTCCTTGGAAAGCATTTTGTGCGCTGATTAGACAGTTCAAAAACGCGGATAAGCGGCCTATCGCTGCTGCAGATAAACCGGATACTTCGGCAAAAGGTGCTACGCCATTCCACAGGCTCTGCGTATCCCCAAGACTGTAGCCAGCAAAGAGCCGATCCATGCCAAACTGCCAACTGTTTTGAGAAAAGGCGACGCTACCTGCCTCGCCCCTATCATCAGCATCGAGCCCCCAGTGGATGCCAACCTCACTAATCCAACGGCGGATATTATCAAAATCTTCATTATCCAGTTCAAAACGAGCTAAGGTGGCCGGTAGTTCCAACAGAGAGATCACTTGAGAGGCGGTAAATCGGCTTTTACCTAAGCTAATTAGCTGTAAAAAGCTATTGATTAAGGGGATCTCTTGATCGGCGGATCTATCGGAAATCGCGTAGGGTAAGTAGTGTTGAGGCTGAGCATTGCCAAAAACGGCGTCAATATAGGGAGCGTAACTCGTCACATCCGGCATCATGACAATAATATCGCGAGGTTTTAAATCCGGTTGAGCCTCGAACATTGCCAATAACCTGTCATGTAACACCTCAACCTCTCTCAAGCGACTAAAGTTCGCGTGTAACTGTAAACTTCTATCGGATGAGGAAAAGCTCAAAAGCTCTGCTCCCGATGCGACACCACGATTCTCTAGCTCTAAAATGTCAGACTGAAGAGCATGAAGTAACGTGTCGTAACCGGGGTCGTTGAAGATAGCAACTTCATTCAATCCCATCTCTTGGATTAAATGTAAATAATCGCGCCCAAGCTTGCCCATTGAGGCTAACAAAGGATGTCCGCTTTGATAATAGGCACCCGAGTCACGATCACCTTTACTCAGCCAAAGGCGGTTAAGCTTCGCTAAATAGCTAGGATCAACAATATCTCCCCAATAGTGCTTACAAGGGTTAGCGATCATGAGGTGGACATCACACTGCTGACCGAGTGCGACAAAAGCTTCCAGGTAATTTTGAGGTAACGCAGAGATACCAAAAACAAAAATACGCGGCGGGATCGCTGAGCTTCGCATATTAGGCTTCTTCAATAGATCGAAGAAGGTGTCATACATATTCGCGCGATGCCAATGAGGCAAAGATCGTAGGGTATTATCCTTAACAATCGCTCTCCATAGCGCAGGTTGCCATAACTGCTCCCCATCCGCAGGATGATCGCCACCGTTTTCCCAATCGGCAATCCAATCTGGACGATAAACTAGATATTGGTCAAATAGATCGGCCACTTTAGCGGCCAGATGATAAAGACGCAGCGGGTCACTGTCTTCACTTAAGTACTGCGCTAAAATTGCAAAACGCGCATCCGTTAGATGCTGAGGTAACAGGTGCATTAGCAGCCATGTCATCGACTCTTTATTATAAGCCGAACGATCCGGTACATCAGGCAGAGTTGCAACAAACACCTTCCAGAGAAAACTGGCCGGTAACGGAAAGTTGATATTTGCAGCAATACCTACTCGTTCGGCCAATTCAAGTTTTAGCCACTGAGCCATCCCCGGACTTTGAACAAGAATCTGATCAGCCATAAACGGATCCTCTAAAGGATCACGTTTAATCATTTCCACCAGCACATCACGCAATGTATCCAGTGTATTCGAGTGGTATATTTTTAACATGATGAGTGTCCTGATCTCAGAAGAAAACCCACTCAATCCTGGTGGGTCATTAAACTGTCTTAATGAAGAGGTTTAATGAGTCTAATTGATTCCCCCTAGCTATTGATTTAGCTAGTTTCCGGCAGGGCAGCTGTCTCGCCCTGACGCTCTTTTGGTGCCTGAAACTCAAAGCCACTCTCCTCAGACCACACATCCTTACCTTGCTCTACACGAACAACACCGGTAAAGCGCTTCTGCAGATAAACAACGGCATCTTCAAGTGTGTCAATGTCACACAGCATAACGCCGCCGCGCTCATTATCCGTTGAAAATAAAAAACTTTTCATACAGTCTCCCGATTATTTATCTGGACTCAATATTACTGGATACAGCACTGACGAGCCATTGATAAATATTTGTTTTATGTGCGATTATGAAGACTTCATTACCTGTTTATTCTACTGGGTCTTCAGTATGCAGCATTCATTAACGACGCTTACGACACTGGTTCAAGAAATATCTGGTGCAGAGAATGCTATCAGCGCCATGAAAATTATTGTGGCGCGCTTGAGTCAGTTGATGAATGTGCCGGTTTGTAGTCTGTATCTAAAATCGCCCTCTCGCGCAAAATTGATTTTAGCCGCCACCCAAGGACTCTCAGACTCATCCGTCGGCAAAATCAAATTAAGTTTAGACGAAGGTCTCGTCGGCACAATCGCGGCCACTAAGCACCCGTTAAACCTTGCTGATGCACCCACTCATGATAAGTTCGTGTACTTTCCGCAAGCACATGAAGCAGCCTATAAACAGTTTATGGGCGTTCCACTGATTCACCTTCGCCAACTGATAGGTGTGCTCGTTGTCCAAGGCAAACAAAAAGAAGCCTTCTCTCAAGAGGCCGAGGCCTTTCTAGTCACCATAGCATCACAGTTGGCAGGCACGCTTTACAACATCCAAAAATCGGGTGAGTGGATTGTTACTCGCAAGCCGAAGCTTCACTTTAATCGATTTAATGGGGTGATTAGCTCCTCCGGTATTGGTATTGGTGAACTCGCTCCAGTCCATACACACATCAATTTATCACAAGAACCCGAGAAAAAAGGGTCGGGTATCGATAAAGAGATCAAACTGTTTGAAACAGCACTCGAACGGGTGACCGAAGACCTTGAACACGGCGCTAACCGTATCGAAAAAGAGTTACCGGAAGATATTTTGTCTCTGTTTGCGGTTTATCGCATGATGCTCAACAGTCCTGAACTACTCCAAGGAACTCGAGAGTGTATTCAGCAGGGTCACTCCGCTATGTGGTCGACTCGACATACAGCGTTAAGTCTCGCTCATAACTTTGAAATGGCCGATGATCCCTATATGAAAGCCCGCGGCGAAGATGTCCGCAATATAGCGATTAAGCTGATGACTCACATGGCTAAGCGCGAACGTAGCGAATCGCCTGATAAATCGACTCCCATCATCCTAGCAGGTGATTTAATTAGTATTGCCGATCTATCTGAATACAACTCTGATCAGATACAGGGGATCATCTGTACTTCTGGCTCGGCCTTATCGCATACATCCATTGTTGCAAACGCCCTCGGGATTCCAGCGGTAATGGGCGTATCGGACATGAAAATTGAGCGCTACATAGGCCAGAATACCGTCGTCGATGGAAGCCGTGGCGAAGTCACCGTAGCGCCTCCAGCGGAAATGGTAAAAGAGTATAAGCAGCTCAAAAAGAATGAACAGCAGTTCAATAAAGCGCTCGCTGAATATAAAGATTTGCCTGCAGTGACCCTAGATGGCTTCCATGTAACCTTGCACACCAACACGGGTTTACTCGCAGACGTCTCTCCGGGTTTACGCAATGGCGCAGAGGGGATTGGATTATATCGCTCAGAAATTCCCTTTATGATTCACGATACCTTCCCAACGGAAGAAGAGCAATACGCTGTTTATAAAGAGGTTATCGACGCCTACAGCCCTCGCCCTGTCTCTATGCGAACGCTCGATATCGGCGGCGACAAACAACTTCCTTATTTTGAGTTCAAAGAGGAAAACCCCTATTTAGGATGGCGAGGCATTCGCTTTACGCTCGATAATACGGCACTGCAAGTCACTCAAATCCGAGCCATGATTCGTGCTGCCCACGGACGGGATAACTTACAAATTCTGGTCCCGATGGTCAGCCGTATCGATGAAGTGAAAGCCATTAAAGAACTGATTCAGCAGTCTTTAGCCGAGCTTCATGCAGAAGGGAAACAGGCTTGTATGCCCAAATTAGGCATCATGATCGAAGTCCCCTCGGCCATGCTATTGCTTGAGAAGGTTGCCCCCTATATTGATTTCGTTTCTATCGGCTCGAATGACCTGACCCAGTACCTTCTTGCGGTTGATCGTAACAACCCAAAAGTATCCCGACTTTTCGACAACCTCAACCCTGCGGTTTTATGTGCGTTACAAATTATTCGAAAAAAATGCTCCGATCTGAATTTACCCATCTCCTTATGTGGAGAGATGGCATCTGACCCTGCATCCGTTTTGCTTCTTGTCGCCATGGGCTTTGATCGACTCAGTTTGAGTGCGCACCGTATCCCCAAAATAAAATGGTTAATCCGCCACTCAACACGAGAAGAACTACTCAAAATATTAACTAAAGCAAATGCTGCCGAGGATGAAGCCGATATCCGCAAACTCTTGAACAAAAAACTAAAAGAGATAGGACTCAATACCTAAATAGTGAAGCACTATCTCCATGAGTTAGCGTTAAGCTGTTTGTATTTTTTTCGCGAATATAACAATAACTAGGATGGACCAGAGTATCGCTGGCACCATCAATAGGTTCATCGTCTCCCATCCCAAGGTGGCTTCCATCCAACCTGAGCAAATCGCTGACACCGTTACCGTACCAAACACAAGAAACTCATTGGCTGCCTGCGTTTTAGCGCGTTCAGACTCGTGATAAGCCCCCGTTACCAGACTCGTGGCGCTGATAAACATAAAGTTCCAGCCTAAACCTAACAAGAACAGTGCCGCCCAAAAGTGCCACTCTGTCGTACCCTGCAGATTGACGTAGATACAGAGCAGCATTAAAACAGCGCCCGCTAACATCATGCGTATCGCGCCAAACTTTTGAATCAAGCGACCTGTAAAGAACGAGGGTAAAAACATGCCTAATACATGCCACTCGATCACCCAAGCCGTTTGTGGAAAGGACAACCCACAACGCGCCATTGCCAGCGGTGTTGCCGTCATTATCAGGTTCATAACAGCATAACTCACCATCCCTGCCACGACAGCGACTATAAACACAGGCTGTAGGACAATAGTGAGAATTGGCCGTTGAGCGGCTTGAACTGAGCTTTTGCTAGCGGTTGGAATTGAAACACCGGTTAAGAGTAACAACGCCAAAACATAGAGCCCCATCAAACCGATAAAAGAGCCGACAAACTGTTGGCTAGAGATCCAATCACGACTTTCGACTGCCAGCGCGGGCCCAATAAAAGCAGCAATAACCCCGCCTAGCATCACCATGGATATCGCCCGATTTTTATCTTTAGGCTCACAGGCTTCTACCGCAGCGAAGCGGTATAGCGTCCCAAATCCAATGCCTATGCCGAGAAATGTGGTGCCTAAACAAAAAAGCGCAAAGTTTTGATAGATCAAGGCGGTCGCCGAGATTAGCGCCCCACCAATACCAATCGAGTTACCTAAATAAAATCCTCTTTGACGACCGATTCGATTCATAATAAGCGAAGCAGGAATGGTCGCCAGCATCAAGCCGATAAACTGCATCGCAATAGGCAGGGTAATTAATGAGGTTGACGGCGATAACGACTGACCAATCAGACCGTTTACTGAGATCAACAAAACATTCCCTGTTCCAAGCAACGCCTGACAAAGAGAAAGCAATATCACACTTCGGTTCATAACCCCTGCCTTAATATAAATACGCTGAAATCACTGACTATTTGGTCAATTTATGATTTTTACCCATCCTAACACGGGCAAAATTTTACACGAGTGTTAAACTGAATAAGTATTCAGAATGCTTTATGGCAATAGAGACGTATATATGAACTTAGAAGAATTATTTGTGCTTGTCATTGAACCCTCAAAAGTACAAAGGACTATCATAACCAATTGCCTAAGAAGCTTCGGCATCGACAATATAGATGAGTATGAGCAAGGCCATGCAGCATTAGCTGCCATGCAGACTCAGACACCCGATATTGTTCTTTCGGCGATGCACCTTCCTGATATGACAGGTACCGAGCTCGTCGCCGAAATGAGAAATACGCCTGAGCTGGAAAATATCACATTTCTACTCGTATCTTCTGAAACGCACTATCGCTACCTTGAACCTATTCGTCAATCCGGCGCCATCGCTATTTTACCCAAACCCTTTACTCGTCAAGACCTGGGTAGAGCGCTGCAAAGCACCCTGCACTACATTATCGACATAGACAGCCATGATGAACACAGAGAGGAAGAGTTTGAAGCATTACGTGTTTTACTGGTGGATGATAGCAATCTCTCACGTAAGTACTTACACCAAATATTAGATAACATTGGCATACATTCTATAACAGAAGCGGCCGATGGTGCTGAAGCACTTGAGATACTCAAAGAGCATACCTTTGATCTAATTATTTCGGATTACAATATGCCGAATATTGATGGCCGCGAGATGGTTGAGCATATCCGCACCCATGGCGAGCAGCCTACCATTCCTGTCATGATGGTTACCTCGGAGCAAAACCAAAACCAACTAGCCGCTATTCAGAGCGCTGGCGTTTCGGCTTTATGTGCCAAACCTCTGTCGTACGATGTCATGAAGCAATTAATAGAACAACTTGTCTTTGATCATGAACTATAAGACGAGTGTTAAGTACCACTTGACAAAAAAATGCTCGGTATCAACCGAGCATTTTTTTATTCATCGGATCAGATTACTTTTCCAATAATGTCTCAGGATTGAATCCCATAATTAACGCTCCCCAGTGCTGCCCATTGATGTAGATAGGGATCGATAAGTCATTCAGTACTTCACCCGTATCACGAATAAAGGTTTGCAATAAGAAAGGCGCTGTATGGCTTGCTCGACGTTTTTCAGCACGATTGCCTGCGAAAATTCTACGATGACGGCTTTTCAGGTTATCCGTCGTGAAATTCCCCGTTAGCTGATTGGAAACCTTAGTGTGGTGTGCAGGGGCATAGCCATTTTTATCAACTGCAATCGCATAGATAAACTCTGGACGCTCACTGATAAAGCTATCGAATAACGGCCTTAGTTGCGCTTCATACGCATTCACATAACTCACATCATATTTCTCGGGCTCTTGTCCTGAGTTAGTACGTTTGTAGTTAGTATCGAATACGTTCTGCCCCTCATTAGCTAAGGACTGAATGGCTTTACTGGTTTTAACAGCCCACCCTCTACCGGCTTGAATCATATTTTCAAAACCGCCATAACCTATAATAAATCGGGATAGTAGCTCTTGGGTTTCCTCTGTAGCTACTTCTAAACTACCTGAATGAGTCTGAGACTCCTCCATCTCGCGCTTAATATCATGCGCAATATTAGTGATTTCAGTGACATGACCATGAGATTGCTTGTTGGTGTAAGAAAGCTCATCAATTGCAGCACTGATACCCGACAACTGATTGTTAACGACCTCAAAATCTTCCACAAGTTTGAGAAATTGGGCGTTAGTATTTTCAATAAACCCTTCGGTGTTCTGAACATACTCTTGGATATTATGGGCGCTGTTGCGAGTATCATCTACTAGATTGGACATCTCGCTAATATTCTTATCAATCTCTCGTGTTGCCACACTCACTTTTTGCGAGAGGTTGCGCACCTCATCGGCGACCACAGCAAAACCACGTCCAGCATCACCTGCACGGGCCGCTTCAATAGAGGCATTCAGAGCCAACAAGTTGGTTTGATCAGAGAAATCCTGAACCATGGATAGAATTTTAGTGATGTTGTCGGAGTTTTCGCTTAAACGACCAACGGTATTCTGAAAGTTGTTTACTAGGTTACGAATCGATTGAACCTGATTCAGCACTTTCATTAACTCTTGGCTTGATGCGCGAACATCTTTCATGTTTGAGTTATTTTGCTCACTCAACATCACTGTATTGCTTGCGACTTCATCAATCGCCTGAGTCGCCTCTTGGCTAGATTGAAAAACGAGATGAGCTTGCTCTTCTTGCTTTGAAACACAATCAGAGGCTTTCAATAAGACCTTTTGCAAACGCGTGGCACTTAGGGAAACACTGACACTTCGACGGCGAGATTCAGCGATCATCTTTTTCAAACTGTCTGAAAACTGATTATAACTCGCGGCCATTTCAGTAATCTCATCATGGGTAAATTCAGGCAGCGTCGCAGAGATATCCCCATCATTCTCTTTAATCTGTCGCAGCACATGGGTAATAGCACTGATCGGCTTTAAAAAGAGGTGGCGCATAAAAAAGATCGTGAAGATACCCGCTAAGATAGCGAATGTGACAGTTAATGTACCAACCAACCAAAACTCATCAAAGCGATCAATTATTTTATTAGCGGCTTCAGCATCTAAATTGAGGCCCATGAGCAGAGCTGTCAGATCTTGAGAAAAATAATAACCCACACAGAGTAACAAGATGTGAGGCACTAGGAGAAAAACGACGTTACCGATTATTTTTTTAGTTAAAGAATTAAAGAGTGCTTGCTCTATTGATTTGTATAGGCTCATTATCTATCTCTATTTATATTTTTATATGCCCCAAACGAGGCATCGACCAATACCTATACAAACTTTAGCAGTATTTTGAAAAAGTGCGCCTAAATTTGAGCGTTTTTTATTAAAAAACCGCCTTTTTTTCCTTATCAATTAGGAGCATAGGACTTAGATACACACTGTACTTAAGTACGGCATTTCGTCTATCTGAGCAATTATCGCCAATGTAACCAGCTGGCTCTTTGCTTAAAATATTCTTTAAATTGTTTGGCATTCGAACAATATTGGGCAACTCTCTGCCAAAACGCAGCTGAGTGATTAAACTCATATAGATGGCAAAGTTCATGAATAATGACGTAATCGATTGCCTCCCGGTCAGCTAACATGAGCCGCCAATTAAGTGCAATTTCCCCCTTAACTGAGCAACGCCCCCACATGGTTTTATGGTTACTAATCACAACAGTTGAGGGGCGTTTGCCTACCAAGAAAGACAACTCATGTGTGCGCTTAACTAAGTAATCAGCGGCTTGTTGCTGAAGCCAGATCCGCATCTGCTCATTAACCAAGTGATTAGGCGTTTTTTTAGAACGAAGACTCAGATAAACAGAGAGTTTATTTGTATCAAAGACCACATGGCTCTTACTAGACGTTTTATCCCAGACCACGGGGTATTCATCACCTAAAAAGTGACAGCGCTGTTTCTCAAAAGGGTCCGGTAAAAATTGATCTAATGCCTCTTGCTGACGCTTTAAATGTTTAGCAATCCAAGATTTCCGCTGTTCAATAAAGTCGGCCAGCCATTGCACGCTCACTTTAGAAGGCACTCTAAGGCGAACAACGCCCTGCTTAATCTCCAAGGCTACAGTTTTACGCCGAGGGCTCACAATCACCGTCGGGCTAATCACCTGCTCTGCTAAATGAAAACTCAGTTGCTGAGACAGCTCTAACTCTTTTCTTTTCAACCTTTAAACTTCCTAATACGTTGTAAAAGCTGACGAAATGCCACTTGATACTGGATAATATTGGCAGCGCTTTCTTGTTGCTTGTTAGTAAACCTCAAATAATCGAATTGGTGATACCATCGTTGCAATTCATCACTTAGCTGAGGATAAACGACACAGAGTCGTGCCACATATTGCGCAACCGTCTCACTTGGCCTTCGATCTAAGCCCACCTCTCTTTTTTTCAATAGTCTTGAGAGCTGTTGGACATCCTTATCAAACTGATTCAGGTTAGGTTTAAGTGGTTGCAAGAGACGCCACAAGACAAATCCCATTAATAAAGCAGGGATAGTAAAAACAACCGCAAAGAGTTTAAGCCAACTTATTTCACCTAACCAAGATTTGAGTAGGCTGGCTTGTTCATTCTGATAGCCCAAAATATTCTTATGCCAACGATAGTTTAAGGCGTCATACTGCTGACGGAGTGTCGCTAAAATGGGCAAACTAAGCTCCATACGCAGCAAAGAAAAACGTGAATCCGCCATAAAATTGATATCATTTTGAAATAACAGATTAACCGGCATGGTCAGTCTTTCTGGCGCCACAACCGCCGTTGGGTCAATCCTCTGCCACCCCAGCCCTGGCAGCCATGCCTCCACCCATGCATGTGCTTCATACTGGCGGATCAACAGATACTGTTCGTATTCATTCCACTCCCCACCTTGGTAGCCTCCTACAATGCGACTCGGGATACCCGCTAACCTTAAAATATAAGCGGTACTACTAGCGAAGTGCTCACAAAAACCCTGTTTAGATGAAAACAAAAACTCATCAACCTGATCACCTTTCAGTACTTGTGGGGTCAAAGTGTAACGAAACTCTTTTGCAAAAAGCCCCAGCACTCTATCTATCACCTGCTGAGTGTTGAGTCCTTCCTCAAGCCAGGTTTTCACTAACTGATGTGCTTTGGGGTTGCCTTTATCAGGCAAGCGCAAATATTTTTGACGCTCAACGTCCCCAAGCTCAGCATCAAGGGTCAACGCGGCGGATTGCAAACGATAACTCACGCGCTCTGCTGTCCCCCCCTGTGATTTCTGCACCGTTCTATCACTGTAAGGTTGTAGCCCTTTTGACACAGATCCAACAGGTGCATCTAATGCAAATAACCACTGTGAAGTAGAGGGTTCAGCGATCACGTTGTATGCTATTTCTGGTTCTCCTGTAAAAACAGAGACGGGTACTATGGTCTTATCTTGAGCCCAGCCCACACCATCAAAATCGCTATAAGTCATCGCTCGCCAATACCTAGAGGCTCTCTCCGGCACGAACTTATTTTCAAAGCTGACCCTAAATGCGGGCTCTTCTGAGCGCGTGAGTTGAGAGATCCCCCCCGGAGAGATGGTGTCTGATAAGCCGGTGATACCACCACCCACAAAATTCATCGTCCAGATCGGTTGTATACGCGGGAATATCAAAAATAAGATGATCATCAAAGGCAATGATTGGAGCATTAGAGCCAAAGCCAATCTAGCACGTACATCGCTCAACGCTCTCACTTTTGGATTTTCATGCATAGAGATCATATAAACCAATGCAATAAACAAACAAAAAAGCGCATAAAGAGCGGCGAGCATCGACTGCTGCATAATTAAACTCACCGCAATCATAAAAAAAGAGGTCAGCAATAAGACCCAACCGTCTCTATAGCTTCGAAATTCTAGGACTTTAAGCGCAATAGCCGCCATCAGCAGCATGACAAGACCCGATAATCCCCCTGCTTTGGCACCTGTTAGGACAATACCGCTCGCCACCAAGATAACGATCAGTAATTTGAGTCCCTTAGTTACACGCGGTAATGGTTTAAAATGATCCAAAATCCCCCAGCCTATAAGTGCGCAGACAACTACAGCCAACCATAGCTGCACAGTAACAAAGTGTGGGATACACACAGCCGCTAATAAGATCAGTCCCCAGATACGCGCATGCCCACTGAGTGGCTCGACCGAATTACGCATCATCCTTCCCATAGAGAGCGAGTACTTTGAGTACCTCTGCCAGATGTACAGTGCCGATATCAGGCTCAATAAGAGTGCTGGGGGTACGCAAACCAAAAGCTATTTGGCGATGACTGCATGTCAGTGCCCAATAGGTTAGGCGGGATAATCTCTCCTCTGTTGAAAGCTCAGGCCAAAAAGCGTAATCCAGCCAGAGCGAACTGGCCGACTCTGTTTGGGCAAAGTCATGCACCTGCACCCCCTGACCTTTCGCATACAGATTCCAAGCAATTCTATGCACATTAGCGCCTGGGGTATAAGCCACAAAACCATCCAATTCATCACTTTTATTTCTACCAAGAACCGCTTGGCTGTCGTTCTGACCCTCTGAGCTTAGCAGCTCCCCTCCCTGTATGGGTTGTGGATAGATAAGAGCCGAGTAATGTAACTTGAACCATCCCCACACTTTAAACAGCCCTAAAGGATAGGTCGACTTTACACGCACCCAATCAACAGCCTGCCAGCCGCGCTCTTTAGCCTTGATCGATATGCTAAGCCGAGTGTTTTGATTCGGCTCTAGATCAACAAAGACTTCTCGTTGATCCAGCATTTTGAATCCCAAGCGAAACTGGCTTTTTGGGCTTTTCAAGCGAAAGGTAAATTCAGCAAGCTCTCCTACGAAGACGGGAACAACAGAATCCGCTTGAACCTGCAAACCTGCTAAATTGGCATAGGTATGAAAGATGGCTGTCACCATGAGTGAAAAAAGAAAAAAACAAACAGCGTAAGCTAGATTACTTTGGTAATTGATCGCTAATAGTAAAATCACCAAGATGAGGCTGAGGTAAACAATACCCGCACCTGTCGGGAGTATATAAATACGTTTTTGGCTAAAGGTAACCTCATCGCTAGTCGGTATACGGTTACGAAACCAACAACGAAGCCTCTCGCTTAGCGTTCGTACGATGTTCACTTATGCCCCTAGTACATCGACACGGTTTAAAAGTTCTTCTACTGATAACGGTTTTTCTTGGCCTGTGTGACGCGAAATCAATCGATGTGCAGCTACGCTAGGAAAAATCTCTTGTATATCATCTGGGCGTAAATAATCTCGCCCTTGCATAAATGCCCAAGCTTTGGCAGCTTGGATCAAGGCAAGTGCGCCGCGGGGTGAAATTCCTACTAGGTAATAACCAGAATGCCGACTGAAATCGACCAATCGTTGTACATATTCAACAACAGCTTCTGATACGCTGACCTGCTCACAGCACTTTTGCATAGCAATGACATTTTCAATCGATAAGATTTTTGGCAGCCGCTCAATATCAGGGCGAGTATTACCGTTAAGTAGGAGTTTCTTTTCTGCTTCTGCATCTGGGTAGCCCAACGACAAACGCATCAAAAAACGATCAGATTGAGACTCAGGCAAAGGGTAAGTGCCATGCTGGCTCATTGGATTTTGAGTTGCTATGACAAAAAATGGCGTAGGTAAGGGACGCGCAACGCCATCCACTGAAACCTGCCGCTCCTCCATCGCTTCTAACAAAGCACTTTGCGTTTTTGGTGATGTTCTATTGATCTCGTCAGCGAGTAATAGTTGCGTGAATATAGGCCCTTGGTGATAAGTAAACCTAGCTTTGTGTTGATCAAAAATCGCACCACCTAAAATATCTGCGGGCATAAGGTCATTCGTAAACTGGACACGTCGGTAATCTAAAGAAAACATCTGTGCGAGCGAGTGAGCCAGAGTTGTTTTGCCCATGCCAGGGAGGTCTTCAATCAGCAAATGACCGTTGGCTAACAAACAAGCCACGGATAAGCGCACCGTACGTTCTTTGCCATAAACGACCGTTGAGATCGCCGAGACGGCTTGTTCCACTAATTCAATCACAACAAACCCTCAAATTTTACATCGTTCACTTACGCTATGAAAAATTCAAACTTATTGCAAAAAAAAACGCAGCCTAAAGCTGCGTTATTCTTCAAGTGGATCAATCAGTGATGATGACCACCAGCGCCATGAACGTGGCCATGGCTAAGCTCTTCTTCAGATGCGCTACGGACTTCAACGATCTCAACCGCGAACGTTAATGTTTGTCCTGCTAACGGATGGTTACCATCTAGTGTAATCCCATCTTCTTCAACCTTGATAACAGTCACAGGCTGCTCACCCCAAGGTGCTTGCGCCATAAACTGCATACCTTCATGAATTTCATCCACACCTTGGAAGTTTTCATGACCGACCTTTTGCACAAGCTCATCACGCATTGGACCATACGCTTCGTCAGGCTGAACTGTAACCGTCAGCTTTTCGCCCACTGTTTTACCTGTCAACGCAGCTTCTAATCCAGGGATAATATTACTTGCACCCTGCAAGTACGCCAAAGGCTCCTGGCCTTCAGAAGAGTCTAGCACCTCACCAGTGCTATTAGTCAGGGTGTAATGGATAGATACAACTGAATTTTCAGCAATCTGCATGAGAAACTCCCAATTAAAGTTTTAAAATTTAGGATAACTGAGAGGCCAAAAACATGTCAGAATGCCAACAAAAATACAGCTCAGCACAGAAATCATGCGTAATCCTATCGTTCTATTTAAGAAACTGCCACCCCGAACCCCTTCCTTTACGCTAATTTCTGCGGTAATTTATATAGATAATGAATAGATACTCAATAAAAATAGGAATTTGTCCTATAAACTTTTGTGTCATCTCATTCTAAGATAGAAGAACTGCTGCTACTTTTCTGACCAAAGCAAGGAGTGCTGTGTCATGCCTAATATTTGTCTAGATTGCCAAGATCTTATATCCAACACCCAACATGAAGCACATATGCTTCTGTCAGTGTTAAGCTCACTACCTAATAGCCAGCTTTACAAATGCTCTCTATGCAAAACCTATCTGCATCGTTTTGATAAACACTGGGAAGTATTGATTGAAGGTAAAGGCCTGAGCCAACCTGTGGATAACCTGCCGCTTTTTAAGCTCAGCGCGAATCGCTAACATTAAGTTAGCTTTAAACAGATCTGCAATTAGATTACAGATCTGCGATGAACTGTTTTAAACGCTAGTTGCAGCAAAAAAACGCTTAATCACCGTAACGGTATGCAGTATATCGTCACAGCCAGCTAACTCACGAATGGAATGCATCGCAAACTGCGGTACTCCTATATCAATCGTTTTAACTCCGATCTCTCCTGAGGTAATAGGTCCAATCGTACTGCCACAGGCCATATCAGAACGAACCACAAACTCCTGCACAGGCACCTCATCGAGCGCAGCCAACATTCTAAACATAGAACTCGTTACGTCCGTGGTTGCATATCGCTGGTTTGCATTTTGTTTGATGACCGGCCCCTGATTCAAAATAGGACCGTGGCTCGCATCATGCTTATCTGCAAAGTTAGGGTGGATACCGTGCGCATTATCGGCTGAAATCAACATGGAGTTCGTCAACATACGGCTTCGCGACTCAGGCTCTGGCATTAAACGCTCAAGCAAATGTTCTAGCATCGGCCCTTGGGCACCCGCCGCACTCAAGCTACCGACCTCTTCGTGATCGTTGCAGACTAAAAGTACGCCTTCATCCGTGTCGGTCGAGACTAACGCTTCCAATCCCATAAAACAGCTCAACAAATTATCTAAGCGTGCGGAAGCTAGGAACTCTTTTTGTAAACCAATCAAGGCCGCACCTTGGGTATCATAAAAACTCAGCTCAAAATCCAACACGCGCGTTACTTTGTAACCGCTATCGGTCAGGCGTTTATGCAGGATGGATCTAAAGTTAGGCTTCTCCTCAGCTTGCCCAAGGATAGGCGGCAAAAAGGTCTGCGCATTAATAGCACGCCCATTATTTGCTTCACGATCTAAATGAATAGCCAAACTAGGAATTGTCGCAATCGTCTCTTCGAAGTTGATCAGAGCACGACTCAGTTTTCCATTTCCGTCAATAAAGCTCACCCGCCCAGCAAGAGACAAATCACGATCAAACCAAGGGGCGAGCAGTACGCCACCATAGACTTCAACACCTAGCTGAAAGTATCCCTGGCGCATTAACTCAGGGTTAGGTTTAACCTTTAAACAAGGTGAGTCCGTATGAGCACCCAAGATCCGAAAGCCCGATTCAACTAAGCTACGATTTTTAGGCATTTTCCAAGCAATAATTGAGGAATCATTTCTGGTGATAAAGTAACAACCACCCGGCGAGACTTTCCAGCTATCCGCTTCCAATAATTCGGTAAAGCCTTGTTCAACTAATCGCTGTTTAATACTGGCAACCGCGTGAAAAGGGGTTGGCGAAGCATTTAAAAAACTGACTAAATGATGTAATACCTTATCGCTACTTTTACTGTGCGTCTGCATCAACCACCTCCATTAATTCAACTTTAAACACGAGTGCTGAGTTAGCCGGAATAGCTTCGGAAGGACTGGTAGCACCGTAAGCAAGATCCGCAGGAAGATAGAGCATCCAAACATCGCCAGTTTTCATCTTCAATAACGCTTCCTGCCAACCTTTGATTACACTTTTTAAAGGAAATGTAGAGGGCTTACCACGTGCATAGGAGCTATCAACAACACCTCCATCAACCCGAGTTCCCTCATAATGAACCACAACCGATTGAAGCATGGAGGGATAAGTCCCCGACGGGCTACTCTCAAGCACCTTATATTGCAACCCAGATGCGAGCGTCACCACGTCGGCTTTTTTCTGGTTTTCCAACAAAAAAGCATTACCGGCCTTTCTTGTATCATCATTTAGTGCCTTTTCCACCAAGGCCTTTCTAAATGCCGCCTTTTCAGGGTCCTCGCCGCACCCACTAAAAAAGGTCACGACAGAGATTAAAAATAGTACTCGGACACACAATTTCATAAATAAGCCTTGAATAGATTCGGATTAAAGCGTTGATTTTACATTAGACTTGCCGATAGCTACACTCAGTAAATATGAATGATGGAACAATCACATAAATTTTCTGTCTTAATACCCACATATCATCAGTATCGAGTTGAATGGATCCTATGCTTAAAAGCTTACGCTTATCCCTAGCTGTTTGTATGCTCTCCCCTACTTTTGCGTTCGCATCAACGCAGATTACAGCATTACAACCCGAAGCCGTTCATCAGCAGACTCTCAAAGAGATTGTGACCTCATTAACCGAGGGACATTACAATAAAATTATTATTAATGATCAGCTATCTAGTGAGCTGATCGATCAATACATTGCTGATCTAGATGCTAGTCGAAGCTACTTCCTCAAATCAGATATTGATGAATTTGAAGCCTTCAGACTCATGCTTGATGATGACATTCTAAATGGTGATCTCGAACACGCTTACCTGATGTACAACCGTCTGCAACAGCGCTCGAGTGACAGAACTGAGTGGGTTATTAAGCAGTTAAAAGACAGTTCTGTGGTATTTGACTTCACTCAAAATGAAACACTGGAGATCGACCGTTCAAAAGAGTCTTGGATCACAACAGAAGCAGAGATGGATGACCTGTGGCGCAAACGTATTAAAAGCGCCCTGCTCAACCTTATTCTGGCTGACAAGACAGAAGCAGAAGCCCGCACAACCTTGATCAAACGTTATGAAAACCAATTGAAACGCATCTCACAAAATAACAATGAAGATGTGTTCCAGAGTTTCGCTAATGCCTTCACAGAGCACTTTGATCCACATACATCTTACTTTTCGCCACGCAGTTCAGAAAACTTCAAAATCAATATGAGCCTCTCTCTTGAAGGGATTGGTGCTGTTTTACAGAGCGAAAACGAATTTACAAAAATTGTTCGCCTCGTACCGGCAGGGCCTGCTGATAAAACAGGGCTACTTAAAGCATCTGATAAAATCATTGGCGTAGGACAGGGCGAAAGTGGCGAAATAGAAGATATTGTCGGCTGGCGACTCGACGATGTTGTCGATTTAATTCGCGGACCAAAAGGATCAACTGTCCGGCTTGAAATTGTGCCGGCTGACAGTAAAGACCAAAGCGTTAACAAAATCGTTTCTATCCAACGCAATACCGTCAAGCTAGAAGAACAAGCAGCTCAAAAGCGTATTTTAAATATCAAACAAGGGGATAATGATTATCGCGTAGGGGTCATCGATATCCCTGCATTTTACATCGACTTTGAAGCCCTGCAGAAAGGCGATAAAAACTACACCAGCACAACGCGCGATGTCGAACGCCTAGTCAACGAGTTAAAACAAGAGAAGATAGATGCCTTAGTGATCGACCTACGAAACAACGGAGGTGGCTCACTGCGTGAAGCGAATGAACTTGTTGGTTTATTCATTGACAGAGGCCCAACGGTGCAGATTAGAGATCCCAATGGACGCGTTGACATCTTAGGTGATTTTGATCCAAAAGTTGTCTACAAAGGGCCGTTAGGTGTGGTTGTAAATCGCTTAAGTGCCTCGGCTTCAGAAATTTTTGCCGGTGCTATTCAAGACTATAACCGCGGTATCATCATCGGTAGCCAAACCTTTGGTAAAGGTACCGTACAGACGTTGCTTCCGCTTGATCATGGACAGTTGAAGTTAACTCATGCCAAGTTTTACCGGATTTCGGGGGCAAGTACTCAACACAAGGGCGTGGTTCCCGATATTATCTACCCAAGTCTTTATGACGATGGAGACATTGGCGAAAGTGCTCTAGAAGGCGCTTTGCCATGGGACGAGGTAAAACAAGCACGTCACGGCATTTATCAAGGTGTTGGCGAATTTAAGGATGAGCTTAACCGCCGCCATAATGCGCGCACAGATAACCAGCCCGACTTCAACTTTATGCGCGCTCAAGTGAATCGTCAAAAAGAGCTTAAAGATGAAAACACGGTTCCGCTTAACGAAGAGGAACTAAAAAAGAAACGTGACCAAGCAGAAAAATGGCAAATTGATGCAGAAAACCAACGCCGGATAGCGAAAGGACAGACACCTATTGCTAAACTTTCTGATCTCGACGACCTACTCAAAAAAGATGAAAAGGGTCGTCCTATCACCGAGGAATCAGAAGCCATTTTGGAAGAGAGCGGCAAGGTTCTCCTTGATCTGATCGAGTTAAGAACCCAATATGCAACGGCACTTAACACACCTAAAAAGTAGTTTAAGGAGTGAGAACCACAGATGGCACGCTTAAATAAAACTATTCTATTAGTGGTTCTGCTCCCTATTCTTTTGATAGGTCTCAGTGTCGGTGGGTTTATACTTTATGAACGCATAGACGCACTTCATGCTAAAAATGCAAAAGAGTTAGAGCAATTCGGTTATGAAATGGTCAGCAGTTCAGCCAGTATCGAATCAACAGGGGTGCTTGGTAATAAACAGTTACCCCCAACCTTCGATGAAGACAAGCTCACACCGACTCAAAAAGTTATTCATAGCTTGGTAAGAGACAAAGAGTTACTTATTACTGAGAATCAAGTACTTGCTTCAGAAATCGATAAACTCAAAGCTCAGATAGTAGAGCTTGAGGAATATAAGGCAATGAATGAGCAGTTTGCCCCTGATAAACTCGAAGATGAGTTAAAATCCGTCGAACGCCAACTAAAAGCCTATCTTATTCGTAGCTCTGATGCCGAGCGGTTTTCAACTATTCAAATTGAAATAATGTCAGCAGCAGGAGCCGCCGAGTATAAGGAATATATTACGCGTAATCGCCTGATGCTTTCAGAAGATAAAAAACAGGAAGTGATCAGCAAATATTTACCTGCTTATTCTTTTTGCGTTGGCGATGCAGTCGATATTGCGGCCAACTCTCGTACCGAAGAAACCAAACTGGCAGCCTACTTTCGCAGCAATGACTCCACAGCCCTTCCCGAAGCACTCTTTCAAGACCTTTCTACGGTTTTAGAACCCTGCCAACTGGCGGTGCGTAAAAAACTGGATGAGAACTCAGGCTAAAACAGCAAGAATACTACCTTACCTACATTATCTGCTGTATAATACGCGCTCAATTTTCTTTGGTTTTTAACTGATCGCCAGAGCTTCACAGTTATCAGCCAATTATAATCTGACCCTGTAAACTGGTGTTGCAGGTTACGTGCCGAGTTACTTATCGGCCAAAATATATAGGACACTTTCATGAGCGAAAGCTTTGCAGATCTGTTTGAAGAATCACTACGTAATGTTGATATGACTCCAGGCACCCTAGTAATGGGTGAAGTTGTAGATATCGATAGTGACTGGGTTACTGTTAACGCTGGTCTTAAATCTGAAGCAGTTATTCCTCGTTCACAGTTTCTAAATGACGCAAACGAACTTGAAATCAAGATCGGTGACAGCGTTAAAGTTTCTCTGGAAGCAGTAGAAGATGGCTTTGGTGAAACCAAACTATCTCGCGAAAAAGCTAAACGTGCTGAGGCATGGGAAGTACTGCAAGCTAAATTTGACGCTGAAGAAACCGTTAACGGTGTTATCAGCGGCAAAGTTAAAGGTGGTTTCACTGTTAGCATCAACAACATTCAAGGCTTCCTACCAGGTTCATTGGTAGACGTTCGCCCAGTACGTGATGTTGACCACCTAGAAGGCAAAGAGCTTGAATTCAAACTGATCAAACTAGATCAGAAGCGTAACAACGTTGTTGTTTCTCGCCGTGCCGTTCTGCAAGAAGCTAACAGCGCTCAGCGCGATGAAATCCTTGCAGCTCTTGAAGAAGGTCAGGTTGCTAAAGGTTTCGTTAAGAACCTAACAAACTACGGTGCGTTCATCGACCTAGGTGGTGTTGACGGTCTATTGCACATCACTGATATGGCGTGGAAGCGTATTTCTCACCCAAGCGAAATGCTGAACCCAGGTGATGAAATCTCCGTTAAGATCATCAAGTTCGACAAAGAAACTGGCCGTATCTCTCTAGGTCTTAAGCAGTTGTCTGAAGATCCGTGGGAAGCTATCAAAAACCGTTACCCAGCAGGCACTAAGTGCAACGCACGTATCACTAACCTGACTGACTACGGCTGCTTCGCATCTATCGAAGATGGCGTTGAAGGCCTGGTACACGTGTCTGAAATGTCTTGGACTAACAAAAACATCCACCCATCTAAAGTTGTTCAGATCGGTGAAGCTGTTGAAGTTATGATTCTTGACGTTGATGAAGAGCGTCGCCGTATTTCTCTAGGTATCAAACAGTGCACAGTTAACCCATGGGTTGCTTTCGCTGAACAGTACGCTACTAACGATAAAGTATCTGGTCAGATCAAAACGATCACTGACTTCGGTATCTTCGTTGGCCTAGAAAACGACCTAGACGGTCTGGTTCACATGTCTGACATCAGCTGGGAAGGCGATGCAGAAGCTGCGTTGCGTCAATTCAAGAAAGGTGACGAAGTTGAAGCCGTTATCCTATCTATTGATGCAGAAAAAGAGCGCATCTCTCTGGGTATCAAACAGCTAGACAGCGATCCTTTCGCTGAGTACGTTGCAGCTAACGACAAAAACAGCATCGTTAAAGGTACTGTTAAGTCTGTAGACGCTAAAGGCGCAGTTGTTGAACTGGCTGAAGGCATCGAAGGCACACTGAAAGTTTCTGAAATCAGTGCTGACCGCATCGAAGACGCTACAACTGCTCTGAAAGAAGGCGAAGAAGTAGAAGCTAAGATCATCAACATTGATCGTCGTAGCCGCGCTATCGTTCTGTCTATTAAAGCTAAAGACCAAGCTGACGAAAAAGCCGCTATCGCAGCTGTTCGTAGCCAAGAAGTTGAGACTGCTGGTCCAACAACTATCGGCGACTTGATCAAAGCTCAAATGGCTAACCAAAACAACTAATCCCTGTTTTGAGCCACAAAAAAGGAGCGCACAGCGCTCCTTTTTTATACCTTCTAAAAGGGTAATTAACCCAGCTTGCTTCTAAACATAAAAAAGACAGCTCCCACCAAGCACAAGCCCGCCCAAAGATAGTCGAGCTTCAAAGGCTCTTTCAAATACATCACTGAGAACGGCACAAACACCGACAGAGTGATAACCTCTTGTATAATTTTTAGCTGACCTACGCTCAGCACGGTGTAACCAATACGATTAGCAGGCACCTGAAATAGATATTCAAGCAAGGCAATCCCCCAACTCACCAAAGCCGCAATAATCCAAGGTTTATTGTTCAGCTCTTTGAGATGTGCGTACCAAGCAAAGGTCATAAAAACATTGCTGCACAAAAGTAGCGAGATAGAGATTAAGATAGGATGCATAAGCCCTCATAAATCGAAAGCAAACAATGAATAACAGTCTACTGTTTTTAAAAATGATTCAAGGCAAGCGCCAGCGCTGCCTAATCAATCAGCACATAATCAATCAACTGATCTTCAGTTATCTCATTATCTTTTACAGCATAGATGTGCAACACAGAAGCACCTGCATCTATAACTGAATTTTCTTTTCCAGAGATCAGCGGATGCCAATCAGGGAGAGGCTTACCTTCATGAATTAAACGATACGCACAGGTCGGCGGTAACCAATGAAAAGCTTCGACATCTTCAGGGCGTAACTTAACGCAGCTCGGTACCAATTCGGTACGCTTCTGGTACTCTGTGCAGCGGCAGTTATCATCCATAAGATGACAGACCACGGCGGTGTAAAACACCTCATCAGTGTCTTCATCTTCTATTTTATGCAAACAACAGAGTGCACATCCATCACAGAGCGATTCCCATTCTTTCTCGGACATCTCTGCTAATGATTTGGTGCGCCAAAAGACCTCGTCAGCCACGCTTAACGCACTCCAGTTTCAGGCCTATCTTTATGTAGATCTAAAAGATAATCCTCTTTTGGTGGCGGCATTTGCAAATAAAAACCCTTTTGGGCGATTTCATCTAACAGCTTATCACTGTCAAGACGCGCCAGTTTACGCTGTCTTTTGATTGGCATATCCATTACATGAACAGGCTTACCAAACATTTCTAATAGAGGTTCCGGAACACGCTTTAGCTGTTCTGTTTTATCCACGTAAAGATACATCTCATCCTTGCGCGAACTTTTAAAAATAGAGCAAATTTTCATACGGTTAACCATTACTTTCAAATTGTTCTAACTGAGCCAGCAACGCATCACCAATTAGAGGACGACGCCAACCACTTAATCCGTCCGGCAAAACATACACGCCTTGGTCATCCTTACTACGAACCAAAGCATCGAGATCTTTTTTACGCAACAAAACTTCTTGCATAATATTGAGACGACCGGCTGTTTCGCGCGCTATTGCCTTTAACTTCTTCAGGCGCTTATTCCATATAATGGGCAAAGGTCGACTAATAGAGTCGATGGGACACTGCTCTGCACTTTGCGACGCATTCGTTAAGAATGCCAAAATGGTATCACCATCTTCACGTACAACCTTATGACGGATATCTTCAGCCCGCCCCAATTCATAACTATTTTTTGGCCAACGCTGAATGATAGAAATGATCGTTTGATTACGCAAAATACGGTTTCGCGGTACATCTCGCAATCGGCTTTGCTGTTCACGCCACATCGTCAAATCACGCAGTGCAGCCAATTTGTAATCGCTTAAGCCCCACATCTGGCTAAAGCGACGATAATACTCTTTACCTTCTGGATCGGTATCAATCGCTTGCTGTAAAGCTACCTCAGCCTCTGATTGAAACCAGCTCAACCGCCCCATTTCCGTTAACTGCTGAGTTAGCATCTCACATATAGCGGGCAGATAAGCCACATCCAACGCAGCATAGACCTCTTGATCTTCACTTAAAGGCCGTTTCAACCAATCAGAGGTTGTTTCACCCTTACCTATCTGAACGCCCAGCGCATGTTCGACTAAACGCTGCAATCCCATGGTAAACCCCCAGCCAACAAAGGCAGCCGCGAGCTGTGTATCAAAAATGGGGGATGGCAACGCATTAAGCGAGTGATTAAAAAGCTCTAAATCCTCGCTACCCGCATGAATTATTTTTAAAACATCGGGTGCTTTAAAAACAGCCACCAAAGGCGAAAAATCATCGATAACCAGAGGATCTATCAGATAACAGGCGCGATCATCGGCTATTTGTATCAGACCTGGAATGGGATAAAAGGTATCAACACGTTGGAACTCAGTATCTAACGCAACCATAGGCAGGGTTAGCCAGTGATCACAAAGGCTAGCTAGCGCTTCATTAGTATTTACATGGATTGGCGCCTTTGCTGATAACTCAAGCGCTGACCAAGCATAACGACCATCATCCATATAAACCTCAAATAACCCTACGACCCGCTAATGCATGCGCTAGCGTGCCACCATCAACAAACTCAAGCTCACCGCCTACCGGTACACCATGAGCAATACGTGTCACTTTAACATCACTACCTTTGATCTGCTCAGCGATAAAGTGCGCAGTTGCTTCACCCTCAACTGTAGGATTCGTGGCTAGAATGACCTCTTTAATCTCACCTTGCCGAATACGTTCAAGCAACTGCACGATGCCTAAATCTTCAGGACCAATACCATCAATCGGTGAAAGATGGCCGCCTAAAACATAGTACAGACCACCAAAACCACTGGTTTGCTCAACAGCAAATACATCCATCGGTGACTCAAGTACACACAACATTGATCTGTCGCGACGTGCAGATGCACACAGTTCACACACCGGTGTTTCACTTAGCGTACGACATTGCTCGCATTTAGCCACATGTTGCGCAGCATCATTTAAGGCTATCGCCAATGAAAATGCCGCTTCTCTATCACGCTCGAGAAGATGGAATGCCATACGCTGTGCAGATTTAGGCCCTACCCCTGGCAAACAGCGCAGAGCACTAATCAACTGCTGTATTAAAGGACTCAGCGACATAGATTAGAACGGCATATTAAACCCAGGAGGCATACCCATACCACCTGTGATTTTTGACATTTTTTCCTGAGATTGTGATTCAACTTTACGCACTGCGTCGTTGATCGCTGCGGCAATTAAATCCTCAAGGATATCTTTATCTTCTTGCATCAAACTGTCATCAATCTCAACTTTTTTAACATCATGACGACCGTTCATAACGATCTTGACTAGACCTGCTCCGGACTCGCCATTCACTTCAGCATTTGCAATTTCAGCCTGCGCCTTTTGCAGTTGTTCCTGCATCTTCTGCGCTTGCTTCATTATGTTACCCATACCACCTTTCATCATAATATTTTCCTCGAACGTCAAGAATCTATTGGCACAATCGAATCTTTATCGATTATACCGTCAAACTGTGAGACAAGCATTTTAACTACCTCATCTCCTTCAAAAGCCGCCATCGCGTCAACTAAACGCTCCGCCTTGAGTCGGGCAAAGTATTGGCTTGGTGTTTCGCGAGAATGTTCCGCTTTAATAAACTCAACCTGAAGTTGGTTAGCAAAGTAATCAGACACGGCATCGCTAATCCTCTGCTTCTGAACAGCGTCGAGTACAGCTTCTTGCTCAGACTTATAATGAAACGTCAATGATTGAACACCCACCGCTTCCAAGGAAAGATTACTCGCAATACTCGCTGTCATTCCGCTGAGCCCTAAGACACCTATGAGCAACACCCAATCATCAGATTTGCACTGAGCCAAATCAGTGGGGATCACAGCATTAACCGTAACCGCAGGCACTGCCTCATTGCTTGGTGCCGGAGATGACTCTACTACCGCTAACGATTTGTCGAACGGTGTATCAACCACGCTCGGCTGAGCTAGATCAGTAACTAACGGTGCTTCAAACTTTTTTTCAGGGTTTACCTCATACTCATCATCAACAGGAATATCATTTTCATCATAAAGCGGTGGCTGCTCATCAGCATAACGCATCGAATCAGAGACTGGAGCTGGAGCTGGAGCTGGAGCTGGAGCTGGAGCTGGAGACAATGTTGGTGGGGTATCAGTGGCCTGTATAGGCTTTGCCGGCATTTCACCTAGATTAAGTTCAACGGCACTTGGCTTGCTTGATGCAGGACGGAACGCCAACATCCGCAAGAGTACCATTTCCAAACCTTCCCGAGCATCAGGTACATAGGGCAGATCTTTACGCCCCATCAGCGCTATTTGGTAAAAGAGTTGAATATCTTCCGCCGTAATATGCTGCGCTAGCGTCGTCACTTGTTCTTGATCGCCCATGCTATTATCAACAGCATCAGGCAAGGCTTGAGCGACCGCAATGCGATGTAACAGGCTAATGAGATCACCCAACACGTTCATATAGTCTGGGGAAAACTGAGCAAGCTCCGCTACTGAGTCCAGTAACTTCCTAGGATTATGTGCCGTTAAGGCTTCAAGCAAACGATACACCAAACGTTGATCTATCGTGCCTAACATAGCACGCACATCGTTCTCTAAAACCGAGCCTGCTCCAAATGCAATTGACTGATCCGTTAAACTCAGTGCATCGCGCATTGAACCATCGGCTGAGCGGGCTAATAACCACAAAGCGGGCTCTTCAAAAGGAACGGTTTCTTCGCCTAAGACAAACTTAAGGTGATGAACAATACGCTCTGCTGTTAAATTCTTTAAATTAAATTGCAAGCAACGAGATAAAATCGTGACAGGTAATTTTTGCGGATCCGTTGTTGCGAGTAGAAATTTTACGTGCGGTGGCGGCTCTTCAAGTGTTTTAAGTAACGCATTGAAAGAGTGACTCGATAGCATGTGTACCTCATCGATAAGATACACTTTAAAGCGACCATGGGTCGGTGCATATTGAACATTTTCTAAAAGTTCTCGCGTATCCTCTACTTTGGTACGCGATGCAGCATCGACCTCAATGAGATCAACAAAACGCCCCTCTGCAATCTCACGACACGCGCTGCATTGGCCGCAGGGTTCAGATGAAACCCCCACTTCGCAATTCAGTGACTTTGCAAACAATCGAGCTATTGAGGTTTTACCAACGCCTCGAGTCCCCGTAAACAGGTATGCGTGATGCAAACGGTCTTCATCAAGGGCATTAATCAAGGCCTTGAGAACGTGCTCTTGGCCAACCATTTCGACAAAACGGCGGGGACGCCACTTGCGTGCGAGAACCTGATAACTCATAGAATAAAGACGCCATCACGATAAAACAAACGCCTATGCTACCGGTTAAGGGCTAATATGGCTACCGATAAAAAGGTCTGCGTTGAGGGATTGTTTTCACAAAACTTTTATTTACTCAACTCCATCACCTTCTCTTCAAAAGGTAGGATAATATCAAAGCGTGTGCCTTGGCCTAGGGTGCTTCGACACTCAATCGTGCCATGTAAAGCATCGGTCACCATATTGAAAATAATATGCATCCCTAAACCACTTCCTATCCCTCTTTTTGTAGTAAAAAAAGGTTCGTAGATTCGCTTTCTAGTTGCTTCATCCATACCACAGCCATCATCACTATAAGAAGCTTTCAGGGTTTTCCGATGCTTATCTAATGCGACTTTAATCTGGATATGCCCCTCAGTTTTTTGGGCGAAACCATGTATCAGGCTATTCGTAATAAAATTAGTGAGAATATGGGAAAAAATATCCGGTCGTGCTTCTACAATTAAATCTTCCGGACATTCTAGCGTGACCTTGTGCCGGGTTTTATTAAGCTTCGGCCTTAAGCTCGTGAGCACCTCACTTAAATAGTCTTTTAAATTAAATTTACGAACATGTTCGCTGCTTTGATCAACAGCCACCTGTTTGAAACTCCGCACAAGTTCAGCGGTGCGATTAAGGTTACTCGTCATAATATATTGCGCATCTTGAGCCTCTTGAATGTATAGATCCAAATCATTTCGGCTCATTTTTCCCTCTTGATACTTTGTTTTAAGCTTAGTTAATTCTTGATCAAGATGCGAAATCACGGTCACACAGACACCGAGCGGCGTGTTGATCTCGTGCGCAATGCCCGCCACCATTTCACCTAATGCCGCCATTTTTTCTGCATGTTTAAATGCTTCTTGTAATCGGCGCTGTTCAGTTATGTTACTTCCTGTGCCCCGATACCCTTTGAAGTGGCCTTCTGAATCATAAATAGGATGGCCCGATAAATTAACACTGACCACATCACCATCCACTTCCCACTCATAGAAAAAATCTCTAAACTCCTTACCCTCCGCCATTAGCTTTTCTAGAAGGGTGAGTTGCTCTAGCCCAAAAGGTGTTAATAAAGAGCCAAACACTTCACGCCGTGTTCGACCCAAAATCTGATGACTATCCAAACCTGACGCTTTCGTTACATCACCGGCAATATAAGAAAACCTATGCTCTGCATCCGTTTCCCAAAAGCCATCCGCGATAGATCTGGCAATATCTTCAAAGCGCTCTTGGCTTTTTCTTAGCTCAGCTTCCGTTTTACAGTGCCGCTCTATTTCATTCGCTAACTCTGATGTTCTAGCTTTGACCTGCTCACCCAACTCATTCTTTAATTGTTGATCCAAAAAAAAGTTTTTAAAGATAGCGTCCATACTAATTTGAATAATGCCCGCATATTTTCGAGCATGCTCATACTTTGCTGCCACTCCAAGTACAGCTAGGCGCTCACCGTTATATTCCAGCGGAACACTAAAGCCTTCTCTTTCGCCCTTACTGCAATAATCCTCCGGTTTAACACCGTAATAGTCCACCTCACCTTTCATAATGGCGTGTGCACCGGGGTGATATCCCCCTATTCTAGATTTATCAGAAGAAACAACGATGATGCCCATATGATCCATTACACTGATTGTGCAATTGGTTGCTTCTGCAATACGCGAACAAATGTCTTGAAATAACTCTGGGCGCAAAAAATTAGGGGTATCCATAACCTCAGCCAACCATTCAGGATTTACATTTCAGTGTAGAACAAAAATGCTAGAAATCAGGGGCAGCCTAAAAAGAGCAAGAATCGGGTGGAAATATCTTCACCAGATTTCTATAGTCGTCAGACTAATTCATTACTAGGCATCGATATGCAGTTAGCTCACCTTCTTCAACTGATGTTTCTTGCGGCTATCTGGGGCGGGTCGTTTCTATTTATGCGCATGGCGGTTTCAGCGTTTGGCCCGGTTATGCTGATTGAGAGCCGAGTCGCGCTAGCTGCCCTGTTTTTACTTGTTGTTAGCTATTTTCTAAAGCGTAACCTTGCGCTGCTCTCTCACTGGAAACATTATTGCATCGTCGGCTTACTGAACACGGCACTCCCCTTTTTACTGATTGCTTATGCGGCCCAGACACTGACAGCCTCCCTATTATCTGTGCTAAATGCCACGTCCCCCATTTGGGGCGCTGTGATCGGTTTATTTTGGGCGCGCAAACGCCCCTCTGCCGCTCTTATTGTCGGGCTCATCTTAGGTATTACAGGTGTTGCTTCACTCGTCGGGCTGGATACAAGCATCCTAAATTCTGATGCAGCATTTGCCATTTTTGCTGCCATTTCAGCAGCCTTCTCTTACGGTTTAGCTAGCGTATATACACAGAATACTCGTGTAAAAATACAACCCTTTAATAATGCCCACGGCAGTATGTGGGCGGCTACTTTAATCATGTTGCCGCTGGCATGGGTGTTCCCACTCAATTCAGTACCAACGCCCTTATTAATCAATGCTGTGATCGCCCTGGGTATCTTATGCACAGGTGTCGCCTATCTTATCTTCTTTAAACTGATTAATGAGATAGGAGGCCCTGCGGCTTTATCGGTAACTTTCCTTGTTCCACTTTTCGGCATCTTATGGGGTCACCTTTTCCTTGGGGAGCCTATCGGTTGGCATACCCTAATGGGTACAGCGCTCATATTAACCGGCACATCCCTAGTCACAGGGTTCCGCTTGTCCGTACTGAGGTTAAAATAGATGACACACATAGAGCCCATAATGGATAGCAGGCATTATGAAACGGTTGCCCAAGCGATCCGTTACCTGAGAGATCACAGTAAGTCTCAGCCATCCTTGAAAGAGGTGGCTAACGCCTTACATCTGAGTGAGTTTCATCTGCAACGGATTTTTACCGACTGGACAGGACTATCCCCGAAGCGTTTTTTGCAATTTTTAACGAAGGAGGATGCATTAAAGCGCTTGCAAGATAAACGAAATATTCTAGCCACTGCGCATGATGTAGGACTTTCAGGCAGTAGTCGTCTACATGATTTGATGATCAGCTGCGAAGCTATGACACCCGGCGAAATTAAAGCTCAGGGCAAAAACCTCCGGATCGAATATGGTGAGATGATCACTCCGTTTGGTCATGCACTCATCGCGTGGACTTCTCGCGGCATCTGCTATTTAGCATTTCATGAAGGCGAAAAAGGTTCACTGATGCAAGAACTGGAACAGTTATGGGCAGAAGCGACGCTGGTTGAAAACGCAATCGAGGCAACTCGGTATTCAGATCGCATATTCGCACCTAGCACTGACACAAAATTGCATCTGTTAGTCAGAGGTACCAATTTCCAAATCAAAGTTTGGGAAGCCTTAATGAAAACTCAAATGGGCGACTTACTCTCTTATACCGACTTATCCGCTCTCGCTAACACGCCGAAAGCCCAACGTGCTGTAGGAAGTGCAATGGCTGCCAATATCATAGGCTTTTTAATACCTTGCCATCGCGTCATCAGAGAATCGGGCGAACTCGGCAACTACCGCTGGGGACCAGAACGTAAAATGGCGATCCAAGCATGGGAAGCAGGACATTGATAAACTAGACCTGACACCTATCGTTTTAGCGCACCTTAAGCCTTAATCATCCTATCGACCATCATATACTTAACATATTAACTTGACTTGATTAACATGTTAACTAAAATAGTTCACATTAAATTTGAATAACTCTAAAGGTGCATAACACGATGTTGACCAAAGATGAGATTAAGACCGCAGCCGACCGTCTGTATGCAGCTGAAGTAAACCGTCAGCAAATTCCAGCTCTCACACTCGACTTTCCCCATATGGATATGGACGACGCTTATGCTATCCAAAAACAATGGGTTGATCGTAAGATTGAAGAAGGGCGCACCATTAAAGGTTATAAAATTGGTCTGACATCGCGTGCTATGCAGATGGCTGTCAATATTGACGAGCCTGACTACGGTATCCTGCTAGATGATATGTTCTTCGAAGACGGTGCGACCTTAAAAGCCTCCGACTTCCTCGATCCACGTATCGAGGTTGAATTAGCCTTCGTGCTGAAGAAACCACTATTCGGCGAAAATATCTCCATAATCGAAGTGCTAAACGCAACGGATTACGTTATGCCGGCGCTTGAGTTGATTGCAGCGCGCTGCTTACGTACCGACCCAAAAACGGGTTACACACGCAAAGTTTACGACACTATTTCAGATAACGCGGCCAATGCTGGGATCATTTTAGGCGGTCGCCCGATCCGTCCAGATGATATCGACCTTCGTTGGGCTGCCTCAATGCTTTATCTCAACGGCAAAATCGAAGAAACAGGTGTCGCTGGCGGCGTTTTAGGCCATCCAGCTAAAGGGATCTCCTGGGTGTGTAAACGCTTTGCGCCGCACGGTATCGGCCTAGAACCAGGTCAAGTGATCCTTGCTGGTTCATTTACTCGCCCTGTTCCTGTCAAAGCCGGTGATACGATTCATGCTGACTTCGGTCCTTTGGGCGGTATCGCTGTTAACTTCGAATAAGCAGGTACGGACACATGGAACTACCAAAAAACCGCTTTAAGCTCGGCCAAGCCTCTGGCCGCACGCAATATGGTTTATGGCTCGGACTACCGGATAACTCAGCAGCAGAAATTGCTGCCGTTGCTGGTTTTGATTGGTTGTTGATTGATAGCGAGCACGCACCTTTTGATCTGCGGACGATCATGTCACACCTGCAAGCGATGGCTCCTTACGATGTCGCGCCTATCGTGCGTCCGGTCATTGGCGATACTGCACTGATCAAGCAACTATTGGATATCGGTGCGCAAACGCTCCTTATTCCGATGGTAGAAGATGCAGAACAAGCCAAGCAACTGGTGAAAGCCGTACGTTATCCTCCTGAAGGAGTTCGCGGTTTAGGAACATCACTTGCACGAGCGGCACGCTGGAATCAAATCCCGGGTTATCTGAAAAAAGCCAACAGCGAAATCTGCTTGCTAGTTCAGGTAGAAACGGCCACAGCACTCGAAAATCTTGATGAAATTATCGCTATTGAAGGCGTAGACGGTGTCTTTATCGGCCCTTCCGATCTATCCGCATCGATGGGATATATCGGTGATGCTGGTAATCCTGTGGTCGTTGAAGCCATTAATACAGGACTACAAAAGATTCGTGCGGCAGGTAAATATGCAGGGCTACTCTGCTTAGATCCTGCATTAACAGAACATTATGTTGAGCAAGGTGCGTCTTTCGTTGGCGTGGGCGTCGATACCATGATTCTTGCCCAAGAAACACGCAAACTCGCTCAAAAATACATCACAGGAAAAGACGTTGCGCCAAGCAAACCTCAAGCGGGTTACTAAGTCGCACACTTGTGAAATTAAAGGTTTATTAGCATGTCAGTAAAAACATTAGTGAATAGCAAACTGGTCTGCGTGGCGCTTAATGACAAAGCACAACTTGCAGCACTAGAAGCAACATTTAATCAAAAGCCCTACCAAAAGCCACCAACTCAGCCGGTGCTTTACTACAAACCACGTAATACGTGGAGTACGGATCAAGCCGTTGTCGAGTGGGCAAAAGACTTTGATGGCAACGATGTAGCAGCAATGGCTGTCGGTGCTAGCTTAGGTGTGGTGATTGGCAA